>CAITEC010000098.1 GCA_903891325.1 uncultured Opitutaceae bacterium | reverse complement strand
GATCTCCGAGCGCGCTGGGCGACTATAGCCAAACAAGCGCGCTCGGAGATCGCGCTCCACCCTCAAACCTGCGGAGAGAAACCAAAGCCCGGCTCCGGCGTCTCTACCCCCGATGACATCCCCGCTTTCACCCGAGGAGGCCTGGCAGCCGCTGCCGGCGGGCGACTGGAATGTCGACGCCGCCCGGCATTTCCTTCGCCGGGTGGGCTGGACCGCGAAGCCGGCGGACGTTGAACGGGTGGCGGCGGACGGACCCGCCCGGACGCTCGACCGGATGTTCCCCACCGAGGGGCCCAGCCTGGCGAAGCCGGAGTCCGTCGCAAAGCTCGACGAGGATGCGGGAGGTTACGCCGGAAGGCTCGCCGCGATGGCCCCGGCGGACCGCCGCGCCCTGGAGCGCCAGGAGCGTGAGAAGTCGCGGGCGGCGATCGCCGACATCGGGGTCCGGTGGATTCAGTTTGCGACCCAGCCCGACAACGCGGCCTTCCAGAAGTGGCTCTTTTTCCTGAGCGGCCTGTACGTCGTCGGCGCCGACAAGGTGCCGCGGGCGCGGCTCATCTACCAGTATTTCGACATGCTGGCCCGCCACTCCCTGGGATCGGCCCCGACCCTGGTCAAGGCGGTCTCCCGCTCCCCGGCGATGATCCTCTACCTCGACTTGCAGGAGAACCGCCGGGAGGCGCCCAACGAGAATTTCGCGCGCGAGCTCTTCGAGCTCTTTCTCCTGGGCGAGGGCAATTACACGGAGCGCGACATCAAGGAGTCGGCCCGCGCCTTCACCGGCTACCGGATCCGCCCGCCCGGCGAGTTCGCCTTCGCGCCCCGCCAGCATGATCCCGGGGTGAAGACGATCTTCGGGCACAGCGGAAACTTTACCGGCGACGACGTGATCGACCTGGCGTTTGCCCAGCCGGCCGCCGGCACGTGGATGCCGCGGAAGATGGTTGCCTATTACCTCTCCGACACCCCCCTGCCCGCCGGGCACCTCGAGGTCCTGGGCGCGGAGTGGCGCGGGGCGGGCTACGACCTGCGCTGGCTCGTCCGGCGCTTTTTCGGCAGCAGGCTCTTCTACCAGCCCGAATTCCGCGGCAATTTCATAAAGGGCCCGGTGCAGTTTTATGCCGGGCTCCTGCAGGACCTGGAGCTCGACGGGATACCGCTTCCCCGGTACGGCCTGGGCCCGCTCCGCCAGATGGGCCAGGTGCCCTTTTATCCGCCCAATGTCCGGGGGTGGCTCGGAGGCCGCTCCTGGGTGAACTCCGGATCGCTCGCGGCCCGCCGCTCCCTGGTCGAGTCGGTATTCCACCCCCTCAACATCGCCAACCTGACCGCCGACGAGCAGGCGGAGATCGAGGCGGCCGTCTCGCAGCGGCGGGGCAACTTCACGGTCTCCGACGCCCGGCTCAACGCCCTCGCCGCGCAGGATCCGGATGCCGCCGTGCGGTCCATGACCGGGGACCTCCTGGCGGTGCCGGCGGGCCCGGCCATGCGGGCCGCCCTGGGCCACTTCATCGCCGCGGGCCCCGCAAACACGCCGGAGCGCCTGCGGCGCGTCCGGCGCGCGCTCATCACGCTCCTGGACACGCCCGAGTACCAGCTTTGCTGACAGCTTCAAACCCACCGAATCCATGGCCCTCAATTCCCCCACCCCCTTTTCCCTGCCGACATCCCGAAGGGAATTCCTGAGCCTGACGGGCCGCGGGATCGGGCTTCTCGCGTTCAGCCGGTTTGCGCCGTCCTTCCTGGCCAACCGCGCGATGGCCGCCTCCGTCCAGCCATCGTCCGACCGGACGATCCTCGTCCTGGTTCAGCTCGCCGGCGGCAACGACGGGCTCAACACGCTGGTCCCCTTCTCGGACGCCAACTACCACCGGCTCCGGCCGACGATCGGGATACCCGACGCAAAGGTTCTCCGGCTCAACGACACCCTGGGGCTCCATCCGTCCTGCACGGGGCTTCGCTCGCTCTTCCACGATGGAAAGCTCGGGATCGTCCAGAACGTCGGCTATCCGAACCCGAACCGAAGCCATTTCCGGTCATCCGAAATTTGGGAGACCGCCAGCTCCAGCGGCGAATACCTGCCCAGCGGCTGGATCGGGCGCTACCTGGACAACGCCTGCCCGGGTGTGCCGGGAAAAATGCACGATCCCGCGGCGATCCACGTGAACGCGCTCAACGGCGAACCGGAGACCTTCCTGAGCGAGCGCGAACACCCGACCTTCGGCCTGCTTGCCGGCGGGGTCGGCCGCCGGGAGAGCGAGGAGACGCGCACCCTGCTCGAGGCGATCGCCTCGGATCCGGCGGCGGCCGCCGGG
>CAITEC010000097.1 GCA_903891325.1 uncultured Opitutaceae bacterium | reverse complement strand
TCAATGTGCTTGGCGGTGATCTTGCCGAGCGCAAGCTGGCTTCCCACCCCGGCATTGGCGAAGACGATGTCGAGGGTTCCGCGTTCGGCCTTCACCGCCGCGTAGAGTCGGTCGAGGTCGGCCGGATCGGAGACCGAGCCCATCACCGCGCGGGCATTGGGCCCGAGGTCGGCCACAGCGGCGTCGAGCACTTTCTGCCGGCGGCCGAAGATGAAGACGAAGGCGCCCTCCTCGATGAAGCGCTTTGCCGCGGCGAAGCCGATGCCGGTGGCGCCACCGGTGATCACGGCGGTCTTTCCCGCCAATTTTTGTCCGTGGGTGTTACTCATAGGTTTTTTTCTTTGCTTCGTTTCTTCGTTATGGATCGCTGACGATTCCGGATATCCCGGACCGGCTAGCGAACCGCCAGAGGCTTCGGGCCCGCGATGGTCGCGGACTTCACGTTGTGCTCGAGCGAGGGGACGAGCGCGTTGATGAAGCCGTTGTGGAGCATGCTGGTGATTGTCGCCCAGATGCCGACGTCGGTGCGCCCGAACTCGCCCGAGAAGGGGATCCGGGTGGAGAGCTCATTTTCGGGTTTGTTCTTCAGGAGCTCCACCAGTCCGCTGGCCAGGGCTTGCCACACCCTCTGGGTAACGGGCTTGCTGCCCTCGGTGAGATCCGTGAATTTTACGCCCGTAAAGAAGGGTTTCGCGTAGCCCTCGAAACGACCGTCGCGCGCTGCGATTTCCATGTAGAATTTCAACGTTCCGGCGGATACGTCCACTCCGGCGAAGGAACGCAGGAAGGGATTGAGCGCCGGAAGGGACACCTTCTCAAGCTTCAGGCGCATTTCAAAGTGGGGGTGGTCGGCCAGCGGCTCCGCATCGGCGGAGGCCGAAAGCCGGCCCCCTCCGGTCGATGTCCCCGTGAGTCTCATATGAGCGGGGAATTCCCCCGCATTTTTCTTCGGATGATTGCGCAGTCCCGTCGCGACACCCTGGATATTCTCGACAGATTCGTCGACAACGGGGTTGGACGTCCGGTCGATATAGCGGACCCGGCCGTCAATGATTGTGAGATGGGTGATTTCTATCGGAAAGATCGCCTCGATCGCATCCTGCCAGCGTTTGTCCACCTCAAGCTGGCTTGTCTCCGGGGTCGCCGTCCTCACAAAATTGACCCGCCCTTCCTCAACGGTGATGTCCCCGACAAACTTTCCGTGGAAAAGCTCGCGCCAGGCGACCGAGAAATCGACCGCCTTGGCGGCGAAAAGGGGGACTGTTTTCGAACCCTGCCGCTTGACGATTTCGACGTCGCGCAGGTCATAGGCCCCGCGCCAGACGGCCACGTGGACTTTTGCCACCTGTCCGGCGTAGCCCGGGATTTGATTCAAGCGCCCGTTGATGGCCGACTTGAGAACGAACGGCAGGGCGATCCGGCCCGCAATCAGCACCAGGAGCAGGACAATGATCGCGATCAGCGACCTGCGGGAAAACGTCCACAGCCCGGCGAGGAAGCGCTCGAGCGCCCCGGCCTCACTGCGGAGAACATTTTTCGGATCCACTGAATCCATTTTAGCTTTGACCCAGGAAAACAGCCCGTGGATCCGGAATTCGCCGCCGATTAGGGCGTGATCCATGGGGTGTTCGCCCACTTACGCCCCGACGGTGGATGCCCTAGGCTGGGTTCTTGTCTCACCAGCCTGCTTCTGCTGACGAAAACACGACTCCCGAATTCCAGAGCAAGGAACCGCGAGGCGGCGTGCGGACGCTGCTGTATATCGAGGACAACCCGGCGAACATGACGCTTGTGGAGGAAATCATCGCCCGGCGCCCGGACATCAGGCTGCTGACGGCGATTGACGCGATTCGCGGGATCCGGCTTTGCCGGGATTTCCATCCGGAGGTCATCCTGATGGACATCAACTTGCCCGAGGTGAGCGGGATTGACGCCCTTTCGATCCTGAAGGAGGACCCCGCGACGGCGCGGATCCCGATCATCGCGCTCACCTCAAATGCAGGAGTGCGGGATGCCGAGTACGGCATGGCTGTCGGATTCTACCGCTATCTGACGAAGCCGATCCGGATCCCTGAGTTCCTGGAAACGCTGGATCTCGCGTTCGCCTTTGCCTCGAAGGGGAAGATACAACCCGGCGGTTAGGCGCTCACATCGGCACGCCGATCGCGTTCAGGAATGCCCGGGCTATGATCGCGTGGCCGACGATGTTGGGGTGGACCCGGTCCCACGCGATCGCGTTTGCGTGCATGTGCTGAAGGACCGCGTCAAAGGCCGCCTGGGTGTCGACGAAGAGGGCGTCATTTTTGCGGGCGGTCTCCTTCACGATCGCGCCGTATTCGTCCATCCGAAGCCGCATCGCGTCGGCGCGGTTGGGCTCGATGTAAAACGGGGACATGAGGATGAGGCCCTTCACCGTCGGGCGGGTCCGCGCTGCAAGCTCATCGAGGGTCTTGCGAAAGACATCGGGCAGCACGTGAATCTCCGTCTGCCGGGGCAGGTCGAATTGCCGCCAGACGTCGTTGACGCCAATCATGACAGACAGCCAGTCAGGCTTGAGGTCCAGGACATCGGTTTGCCAGCGTGCCTTCAGGTCGGGCGCCGTGTTGCCCCCGGTGCCCATGTTGACGACGCGAATGGCGTGGGCCGGGTGGATCGCACCGAGCAGTCCGTCGACGATCGCCACATATCCCTTTCCGACGGCGCCGAAGAGCCCCTCCCCAACCGGGCGCGCCCGTTCGCAGTCCGTGATGGAGTCACCGATGAAGACGAGCTTGCTGCGCGGGGGTATTTTCATTGTTCCGCACCGTATTGAATGGATGCCGGGTTGCCAGCCAATCCTGCCTGCGTGGATCGCTCCGACAAGTGGCTTGTGGAGGACAAGGGAAGCCGTACGATGGGGATGCACCGATGCTCCCTGCCATCACGCGAAGCGGATCCCGTGCCGTTAGGCGGCTCAAGCGGGTCCTGCTCCTCATTTTTCTCGGCCTGGCCGGGTGCGAGGCGGTGACCGCCGGGTCGTATTCGGCGGAGATCCGCCGGACGTCCTATTCGGACAACGGGGTATTTGCGGACGCGTTCCACAACGTGATCTATGACGACCGCCTCTACGCGCAGGAGACCGAAGTCCGGCAGATCATCCGAATCGAGGTCCTTGTCCCCTACAGTGCCACGAGCGACGGGGTCGAGCGCTGGCTTGTCGGTGGTATGGGGCGCGAGCCGATTCCCTACCTTGTCAGGATGACGCACTACGGATTGGGGCTAACCTACGTCAGCGTGGTGAAAGACGACGGAAAGGAGTTCCGGGATGCCCCCATACTCCCGGGCCCAGCCAAATAGCGGTTGCCATCCATGCAGATCAACCTGACCGACGGCATACTCTGGTATATCGTCTTTCTTTACTCAACGACCTGCCATGAGGCATCCCATGCGTGGGCGGCCCTGAAGCTTGGGGACGACACCGCATTCAAGGGCGGGCAAGTGTCCCTGAGCCCGTGGCCCCATCTTCGACGGGCCCCGGTGGGGATGTTCGTCGTGCCTGTGGTGAGTTGGCTGGCCGGCGGCTGGATCATGGGATGGGCCAGCGCACCGTACGGGCGGG
>CAITEC010000096.1 GCA_903891325.1 uncultured Opitutaceae bacterium | reverse complement strand
CACCGACGGTCAGATCTTCCTCGAGACCGACCTTTTCAACCAGGGCATCCGGCCCGCCGTCTCCGTCGGCCTGTCGGTCTCCCGGGTCGGCTCGGCCGCCCAGATCAAGGCCACCAAGCAGGTCGGCGGAAAGCTCAAGGGCGAGCTCGCCCAGTTCCGCGAGCTCGCGGCCTTCGCGCAGTTCGGCTCCGACCTCGACGCCAAGACCAAGGGCCAGCTCGACCGCGGTTCACGCATCGTCGAACTCTTCAAGCAGCCCGCCTTCAACCCGATCCCGATCGAGCTGCAGGTCGCAACCCTCTGGGCGATGCAGAAGGGCTATTACGACGCGCTGCCGCTGGCCAAGGTGAACCCCGGGGCCGTCTCGCTGCGCGAGTTCCTCGCCACCCGCCGCGACGCGCTCCTCACCAAGATCCGCACCAAGGCGGCGCTCGACGCCGAGCTCGAGGGCGAGCTCAAGTCGGCGTGCGACGAGTGGAAGAACATCTTCTCGGCCTGATCGCCCCCCGACCCATCCCATGGCCTCAACCCGCGACATTCGGCGCCGCATCAAGTCGGTCAAGAACACCCGGCAGATCACCCGGGCGATGGAGCTGGTCGCCGCCTCGAAGATGAAGAAGGCGCAGCAGGTCGCCCTGTCGGGCCGCCCCTACGCCAGCCTGCTCGCGGCCATGCTCGCCGCGATCGCCGACCGGGTGGACGAGTCGCATCACCCCTTCCTGGTCGAGCGCCCGGTGAAAACGCGCGGGATCCTGCTCATCTCCACGGACAAGGGCCTCTGCGGGCCGCTCAATGCCAACCTGTTCCGGATGGTCGCCGAGATCACCACGCCCGCGAAGTTCTACGTGATCGGGCGCAAGGGCGCCCAGTACCTCTCGCGGACCCACCGCGACCTGGTCGCCGATTTTCCGGTCCACGACCGGGTCCCGTTCTCCGAGATGCGGGCCATCGGCGAGCTGATGGTCCGGCACTTCCGGGAGGGATCGATCGACACGATCGAGGTCCTCTATCCCCGCTTCAAGAACACCCTGACCCAGGAGGCGAAGATACGCCCCGTCCTGCCGCTCAGGAACCTGAAGGAGTACGTCGCCGGCCTCGCCGCCAGCGCCCGCTCCGGCCAGACCGCCCCCGAGGACAAGCGCGAGGTCCATTTCGAGCCCAATGCGACCCAGGTCCTCGACGCGCTGCTGCCCTTCTACGTGAACCGCGAGATCCACCAGTTCGTCCTTTCCGCCAAGGCCTCCGAGCACAGCGCCCGGATGGTCGCGATGAAGACCGCCAAGGACAACGCCACGAAGCTCCTCGGCGACCTCACCCTGGAGTACAACAAGGCCCGCCAGGCGGCCATCACGCAGGAAATCCTCGAGATCGCCGCCGCCCAGTTCGCCGCGGCCTGACAAATCCCCCCAACCAGACCGACCCCACCGCTTTATAATGAATACCGGCACCATCGTCCAAGTCCTCGGCCCCGTGGTCGACGTCCAGTTCGCGGAAAACGCGATCCCCGCCATCTACCAGGCGCTGACCGTCGAGTTCACGACCTCGGGCAAATCCGAAGTCCTCACCCTCGAGGTCCAGCAGCACCTTGGCGAGGGCCGCGCGCGCACGATCGCAATGTCCTCCTCCGAGGGCCTGAAGCGCGGCATGCCGGTCGTCGACACGGGCGCCCCCATCTCGGTGCCGGTCGGCGCGGGCGTCCTCGGCCGCATCTTCAACGTGACCGGCGACGTCGTCGACGGCCGCGGCCCGGTCACCTTCGACAAGAAGTATCCCATTCACCGCGCGGCCCCCGCGTTCGTGGACCAGGAGACGAAGGCCGATATCCTCGAGACGGGCATCAAGGTCGTCGACCTGATCTGCCCCTTCGTCAAGGGCGGCAAGGTCGGCGCGTTCGGCGGCGCCGGCGTCGGCAAGACCGTCGTCATCATGGAGCTCATCAACAACATCGCAAAGGCCCACGGCGGCTACTCGGTGTTCGCGGGGGTGGGCGAGCGCTCGCGCGAGGGCAACGACCTTTACCACGAGATGTCCGAGGCCGGCGTCATCGACCAGAAGGACCTGACCAAGTCCAAGGTCGCGCTCGTCTACGGCCAGATGAACGAGCCCCCGGGCGCCCGCATGCGCGTGGCCCTCTCCGCCCTCGCGATGACCGAGTATTTCCGCGACGAGAAGAACCAGGACGTGCTGCTCTTCATCGACAATATCTTCCGCTTCTCCCAGGCCGGCTCCGAGGTGTCCGCCCTGCTCGGGCGCTCACCCTCGGCCGTCGGCTACCAGCCGACGCTCGCCAACGAGATGGGACAGCTCCAGGAGCGCATCACCTCGACCAAGAAGGGATCGATCACGTCCTTCCAGGCCGTCTACGTCCCCGCCGACGATCTCACCGACCCGGCGCCGGCGAACACCTTCGCCCACCTTGACTCGACGATCGTCCTTGAGCGCTCCATCGCCGAGCTCGGGATCTATCCCGCCGTCGACCCGCTCTCCTCGGTCTCCAAGGCCCTCACCGCCGACATCGTCGGCGAGGAGCACTACCAGGTGGCCCGCGAGGTCCAGCGCGTCCTCCAGCGCTACAAGGATCTCCAGGACATCATCGCCATCCTCGGCCTCGACGAGCTTTCCCCCGAGGACAAGGTCACCGTCTACCGCGCGCGCAAGATCCAGCGCTTCCTCTCGCAGCCCTTCCACGTCGCCGAGGTGTTCACCGGCTCGCCGGGCAAATACGTCCCCGTCAAGGAGACGGTCCGCGGGTTCAAGATGATCCTCGACGGCCAGCTCGACGACGTCCCCGAGGGCGACTTCTACATGAAGGGCGGGATCGACGAGGTCATCGCCAAGAAGTGACCATGCCCCTCACCCTGGAAATCGTCACCCCGGAGGCCCGGGTTTACTCCGACACCATCGACGGGGTCGACATCCCGACCGTCGATGGCGAGATCGGAGTGCTGCCCGGCCACATTCCCCTGATCACGCAGGTGGCGTACGGGGAACTGCGGGTGAGAAAGGGAGCTCAGGTCAGCTGCCTCGCCGTTTCCGGCGGTTTCGCGCAGATCTCGGGCGACCGGGTGTCCGTGCTCGCCGAGAGCGCCATCGAGGAGGACAAGATCGACACGCAGGCGGCCGAGGCGGCAATGAAGCGCGCCAAGGACGATCTCCTGAACCAGAAGCTCGAGCCCGCCGAGGCCGAGCGGCTCGAGGGCGTCGTCCGCTTCGCCGTCGCCCAGCTCTCCGTCAAGGGCCGCAAGCGTTAGGCGCTCGATTCGATCCGATGTAGCCGGGGTCCCAGACCCCGGACGTTTGAGGTCCTATTTCCGAAGCCCAAGCACCGGGGTCTGGGACCCCGGCTACAATTGCTGCAGGTTTACGGGCCAGCCAGCCGATCCGGCGTGACGCCGGTCCGCAGCGCGATCAGCGCGCAGACTTCCGGAACATAGAGCCGCGTGCCCGCGGGCAGCGCCGACGCAACACCCGCAAAGTCGTCCGCATGCCGCGACGCGAGCGCCCGGCCCACCCGGCCCTCGCCGGCGTTGTAGGCAGCCAGCGCAAGCGGCCATGAGCCGAACTTCCGCCCCAGTTTCCTCAGGTCCCGCGCGGCGGCGTGGGCCGACTTGTTCGGATCGGTCCTCTCATCCGGAAGGAAGGTGCTCAGCCCCAGCCCGCGCGCCGTCTCCGCCTTCAGTTGAAAAAGCCCGCGGGCTCCCGCCGGGCTGCTCGCGCCCGGATTGAGCGATGACTCGACCTCGGCCACCCATGCCAGCTCCGGAGGCACCCCCTCCTCGGCAAACGCCTTGCGAAGGACCGGCATGAGCCGGGTCGCGTTGGCAGGCATCGGGCGCCCACGCATCCGTTCGATCCAGCGGTCATAGTAGGGAATTCCCGCGCCCGGCGATGGCAACGCGGCCGCGGGGGTCACCGCGGTTTCCGGCGCAACCGGCGTCTCCCTTCTCGGCGGTGCGGTTGGTGTCAACGGCGCCGGAACCGCGACAGCGGGATTCGCCCGCTCGGCCGCTATCTCGGAGGCCTCGTCGATTTCACCGAGGCGGGACTCCAGCCAATCGGCCTCGTCGGCCTGTCCCGGCATGGTCCGGAGCACCTTCAGGACCGCACGCGCCTGCGGCTCATAGGCCGCCATGTCCTCAAAGCTCCCGCCCTCGATCGCCGCCTGGAGCCGCTGCATGAACTGGTCAAACTGGTCCTTGGTCGGAAAATCGTACTGGGCCTTGACGTCGGCCGGGGCGTACTGGTCGAAAAGCTGCTTCGCCGTCGAATACAAGTCGCCGCCATCGGCCGCCGGCGCCGGCGAAGGGGCAGGGGCAGGGGAGGCGGAAGGCGCGGCATCATCGGCCATCAGCGGAGTGCCGATGAGGAAGAGGCAGGTGAGGGCGAACCAGGTGCGCATCACGCTATCGACCCGAACAGGGGCCGGTTGTTCACTCGGGTGGAATTCTCCGACGGTGTTTCTTAACTTATCTAGTTACACAATATTGAATTATAGATATTCTTCCCAAACAAGGTGGAGCGGGACCTCCGGGCATGCTGGTTTGGAACCCTACTCGCCCAGCGCGCTCGGAGATCGCGCTCCACCCCAAAAAGCCTCCTTGACCGTTGACCCGGCGCTGCGCAGCCCTACTTAGGACCCTCCCCCATTTGAACCGAGTCTTCATCAAAACCTACGGATGCCAGATGAACGAGCGCGACAGCGAGGCGGTCGCCGCGATGCTGCGCGCGCGCGGTTACCGGATCACCAACTCCGAGGACGACTGCGACATCATGCTCCTGAACACCTGCAGCGTCCGGGATGCGGCCGAGCAGAAGGCGATCGGAAAGGCGGGGTATGCGCTCGGGCGGAAAAAGCGAAACCCGGAGTTTATCCTCGGTGTCCTCGGCTGCATGGCCCAGAACCGCGGGGCGGAGCTCCTCGAGCGGCTGCCTGACGTGGATCTGATCGTGGGCACTCAGAAGTTTCACCACGTGCCCGACTATCTCGACAACCTCCGCGCCGCGCGCGACGCGGGCGTGCCTGTCGGCGAGACGATCATCGACACCGGGGAGGAGGCCGGGTCCCAGAACACGATCCGCGAGCACCTCGAGACCGAGGAGCGCCCGGTCACCGCCTTTGTCTCCATCCAGCAGGGATGCAACATGGACTGCTCGTTCTGCATTGTACCCAAGACCCGGGGGGACGAGCGCTCGCGCCCGATGGATGAGATCGTCGACGAGTGCCGCGGTCTCGCCGGCCGCGGGGTGAGGGAGATCACGCTTCTCGGGCAGATCGTCACCAGCTACGGCCGCCGCGACTACTCCCACGCCGGCGGCGTCTCGCCCTTTGTCCAGCTCCTCGAGCGGGTCCACGCGCTCGACGGGGTCGAGCGGATCCGCTTCACCTCGCCCCATCCCCGGGGGTTCAAGCAGGACCTGGTCGACGCCTTCGGCCGGCTGCCCAAGCTCGGCGATTACGTCCACCTGCCTGTCCAATCGGGAAGCAACCGGATCCTCCGTGCGATGAACCGCCCCTACACCCGGGAGCGGTACATGGAGATCGTCGAGGCGCTGCGGGCCGTCCGGCCCTCGCTTCATTTCTCGACCGACGTGATCGTGGGATTCCCGGGGGAGACCGACGCGGACTTCGAGGACACGCGCAGCCTCTTCGAGGCGGTCAACTACGACATGGCCTACGTGTTCAAGTACTCCGTCCGCTCCGGCACACCGGCGGCCGGGATGGAGGACCAGGTGCCAGCCGAGGAAAAGGAGCGGAGAAACGGCGTCCTGCTGGACATCCTGCGCGAGAATTCCCTCCGCCGGAGCCAGGCGCTCCTTGGCACCGTCCAGGAAGTCCTGGTCGAGGGCCCCGACAAGACCGGCGAGCGTTTCTTCGGTCGCACGCGGGGCAACCGTACGACGGTCTTCGAGGCCGATCCGCGGCTCGTCGGCTCGCTCGTTCCCGTCAGGATTGTCCGGGCGAGCGTGAGCACGCTCTACGGCGAACTGGAGATACTCCAGGGCTAGCCCTCGAGTCCACTTATCACTCGTCACCTCCGGTCCACCCGCTACACCTTTTTCCGGCCCCCCACCGATTCACGATGTCCCTCCTCCTCGCGACCCTGATTCCCGGCATCTTCCTTGTCGCCCTCGGGCTTGCCCTGGCGCTGGCCAACGCCCCCGCGGGGGCCGCGCTCAAGTCCTTTCCCCGGTCCCCGTCGGCGGCGGCCATTTTCTTCGGCGGCGGATCGATCTGGTTCCTCGCCAACGTCTGGAATCTGTCGCCGGCGGACTTCGGTGACTACCATCTCCCGCTTTTCGTCGCCTTTGGCCTGATCGCCGTGCTCGCCTTCAAGTCCGTTCCCGACTTCCTCGCGGTGCGCGGCGTTTGCCTCCTCGTCTTCCTGGCGGCGTCACCCCTGCTCGGCGCGGCCTATATGGAGTACGACCACCCCCAGCGCCTCTTCCTGGTAACCTTCGTCTACATCTGCATCGCCCTTTCGATCTGGCTCGCGGTGCAGCCGTGGCGGGTCCGCGATTTCATCGCCTGGCTCCTCGCCCGGCCCGGCAGGGGCAGGGGCTTCGGCGTGCTGCTGGCCGCCTACGGCATCCTCCTGTGCGGCCTGGCCTTCACCTACTAAAGGCCCCGCGAGGCATGACGTCACAGCCGCTTCTTCTCGTCCTGGCCGGCCCCGCGGGCTCGGGCAAGAGCACGCTCTGCGACCGGCTGGCGGACGCCAACGTCGGCTTTTCCCGGGTGGTCACGACAACCACGCGAAAACCGCGCGAGGGGGAGGTCGACGGGGTCCACTACCACTTCTTCTCCCCGGAGGAGTTTGACGCGCGGGTGGCCGACGGCGAGTTTCTCGAGTGGGCCTGGGTCCATGGCAAGCGCCGCTACGGCACCCTGGCGGCCTCGGTGCTCGGCCCGATTTCCCAGGGCAGCGACCTGGTGATGAGCGTCGACGTCCAGGGTGTCGCCAGCCTGCGCCGCATCGCGGCCGCCAATCCGGCGATCGCGCGCGCGATGGTCACCGTCTTCATTGTCGTGGACTACGAGCGGCTCATGGCCCGGATGCGCGGCCGCGGCCAGGACAACGAGGCTGAGATCTCCCGCCGGATGGCGACCGCCGAGGCCGAGTTGCGCGAGGCGTCGAAGTTCGACCACACCATCGAGAGCCGCACCCGGGACGAGGACTTCGCCGCCCTGCTCGCGATCGTCGACGGCGCCCGGCGCCGCGGCGCAGGCTGAGCTTGGCTCACTGGCAATCGACAGCGAAGGCCTGTTCCCGGCACCTACCGGGAGCTGTGGCAGTCACCGACCCGCGTCCGGCGGATTGTAGATAAACGGGATGCGCGCGAAAACCTCCACCGGCTTGCCGTTTTTCATCGGCACAGTGAACTGCCACCGACCCGCGGCCGTCGCGGCCGCCCAGCCGAACGCATCGTTCGTTGCATTCACAATCGCGGGAACCTGCGCATGCCCGAACCGGTCAATGACGATCTCGACAATCGCACTGGCCGGCTTACCGGCGCTGGCGACCTCATCGGGGATTTCGCACGCCGGATGGTACCGAAGATCGGGCAGGGCGTCGAGGAGCCTCGGGTTTGCGAGGATGGGGCAGGGATTTTCCGCGAGCGCGTCGACTACATCGGAGAGGTGGTCGTCCGCGCTCACATCCTCATCCGACGTGTTGAACTTCTGCGTCATTTTCACCGCGGCCCAGCAATGCACCGGGCCCTTTTTCGCCGGGTACATCCTCCATGAGGCCATCATTGAGACCGCTGCCGCGCCAAATTCCGGCTCGGACGCGTCGACAACGACCAGATGCCTGGGCCGGCCGGTTGGATCGACGGCAAAGGCGATGGTTGCCGCGCCCTCTATCCCCTTCTTGAGCAGGTTGCGGGGATACACGGCGGGGAGCGTGAGCTTGAGAACGGGTGGATGGTCGTATTGGAAATCGGGCGGGGCGCCGGCCGGCGCCTTGGGCGCAATCGTCCACGAAGGGACGTTCGGCTCGTGATCATCCCCAAGGATAAAATTTATCGGCTGTTCCGCCCGGGTGTTCACCGGATTGCCATTTACCATCCCGGGAATAAACCGCCACCGCAGGAGCGCATCCACGACCGCCTCCTCCACTTCCGGACAGGAGCACGAGACCAGCCGGACATTCCGGACGAATCCCCGTCTATCGATGACAAAGTCCGCCACGACGCTCCCATCCCCGCAATGCCGCAGCTTGGTGGGATAGGCCACAGGCGCCTTCGAAATCACCGTCGGCCTCGTGACCATCGCGAGGCCGGGAACGACCCCGGCTGCCACGAGCAGCCACGCAACAAATCCGCAACGAAGGGGAGTTTGGGTCATCGGCTTGTTTTCAAGAATCAACCCTTGCAGTCGTGATCCGGACCGTTGCGCAAAACTCGGCGTGCGACAAGGAATTAGCCGGACCGCCGACTCGAAGCCTGATACGTCGCCGCACTGTCCGCACTTGTCATGGGAAGCGCTGCAAGCCTGGCGCCAGGGGCTCGCTTCAGACCGCCGACTGCGGACGGGACGGGGCGGGCCAGTCCAGGTGGAAGAATTTGCCGCGGGGCTGGTCCACGCGCTCGTAGGTGTGCGCGCCGAAGAAGTCGCGCTGGGCCTGGAGGAGGTTGGCGGGGAGCCGCGCCGAGCGGTAGCCGTCGAAGTAGGCAAGCGACGAGCTGAAGGTCGGGACCGGCACCCCGCACTCCGCGGCGAGCGAGACCACCTTCCGCCAGTTCTCCTGCGCCTTCCGCACGGAGGACTTGAAATAGGGGTCGAGCAGGAGATTCGCCAGCTTCGGATTCTTCTCGTAGGCCTCCGTGATCTTCTGGAGGAATGCGGCCCGGATGATGCAGCCGCCCCGCCAGATGCTCGCGATCTCGCCGAACTTGAGCTTCCAGTTGTACTCCTTCTGCGCCTCGCGCATGAGCTGGAAGCCCTGTGCATAGGAGCAGATCTTGGAGCAGTAGAGCGCGTCGTGGATCGCCGCGAGCAGCGCCTTCCTGCTCCCGCGGTATTTCTTCGACGGACCCTTGAGGATCTTCGAGGCCGCGACCCGCTCCTCCTTGACCGCCGAGATGCAGCGGGCGAACACCGCCTCCGCGATCGTCGGCGCGCTGACGCCCATGTCGAGGGCGTTGGTTGCCGTCCACTTGCCCGTTCCCTTCTGGCCGGCGGCGTCGAGCACCACGTCGACGAAGGGCTTCCCGGTCACGGGATCCTTCTGGCCGAGAATATCGGCGGTGATCTCTATGAGGAAACTGTCGAGGACGCTCCGGTTCCACTCGGTGAAGACCGCCGCCATCTCCGCAGGCTTGAGCCCGAGCAGGTTCTTCATGAGCGCGTAGGCCTCGCAGATCATCTGCATGTCGCCGTACTCGATCCCGTTGTGGACCATCTTCACGTAGTGGCCCGCGCCATTCTCGCCAATGTAGGCCGTGCAGGGAACGCCGCCCTTGACCGGCTTGCCCGGGGCCGCCCCGGGAATGGGCTTGCCGGTCGCCTTGTCCACCTTCGCCGCAATGGCCTCCCAGATCGGCTTGATCTCAAGCCAGGCCGCGAAGTCGCCGCCGGGCATGAGCGACGGGCCAAACCGGGCCCCTTCCTCGCCGCCGGAGACGCCGCTGCCCATGAATCGAAATCCCTTCTCCCGGAAGGCCTTCTCGCGGCGGATCGTGTCCGTCCAGAGCGAATTCCCCCCGTCGACAACGATGTCGCCGGCCTCGATCAGGGGCGCGAGCCCGTCGATCACGGCGTCGGTCCCCTTTCCCGCCTGGACGAGGATGATGATTTTGCGCGGCTTCGCCAGGGACTGGACGAACTCCTGGAGGGTCTTGGTCCCGACCACGCCGCCGGGAGTCCCGGGATTGTCCGCGACGAATTTGTCGGTTTTCTCCGTCGTCCGATTGAATACGGAAATCTGAAAGCCGTGGTCGGCGATGTTGAGCGCGAGGTTTTGACCCATGACCGCAAGGCCGATGAGTCCGACGTCTGAAAGGGGCTTTGGCATGGTGGATACTCTAACCCCGTTGCGCCGCAAAACGAGTCTGTTTTGCCGATTTTCCTGCAGCTTGGTATCCGTTGACGGAAAACTGTTTCACAAATTCGGCCGGGATTGGTGCATCAATTCTTCGGTGTGGCGGCGTTGATCCACTCGGCCGGGCCTTCCTCGTAATGCTCCCGCTTCCAGATCGGGAGGCGCGCCTTGGCCTCGTCGATGATGTAACGGCAGGCGTCGAAGGCCCCGGCCCGGTGCTCGGCAGCCACGCCCACCCAAACCGCCAGGTCGCCCAGCTTGAGCGCGCCGGTCCGGTGCACGGCGCGGGCGGCTATGAACGGATAGCGGGCCCTGGCCTCGGCCAGGATCCTGAGGCCCTCCTTTTCCGCAAGCGGGGCGTAGGCCTCGTAATCCAGCGCCAGCACGGGCCGGCCCGAGCTGGTCGAACGAACCCACCCCTCAAAGGTCACGCAGGCGCCCGCGCGGCGGTCCCCGAGCTCCCGGAGAAGCGCGGCCCCGTCAATCGGCTCGGATGAAATCGTGAACATGGTTCAGCCTCCCGCGACGGGCGGTATGAAGACAATCGTGTCGCCCTCGCTGATTTTTGCTGAGGCAGCCACGAAGTCGTCGTTGATCGCGGCCCGCACCCGGGCGCCCGGAAGGGAAAAGCCGTGTCGGGACCGCAATTCCTCATAAAGGTCCGCCGCCGTCGCGGCGCCCGTGCTGATTGATTCCTCGGACAGCCCGCGCTGCTCGCGAAGGATTGCAAAATACTGGACGCGAATGGTCTTCAAGGCCGGTCACCCAATCTCACGGGGCGCGGTAGTCGCGCTTGCCGCCGGTCTTCTCCAGGAGCCGGACGTCCCGGATCACTATACCGTGCGAGACGGCCTTCCCCATGTCGTAAAGCGTCAGTGCGGCCACCGTCGCGCCCGTCAGCGCCTCCATCTCCACGCCCGTCCGTCCCCGCGTCTCGACCCGGCAGTGGATGGTCACTTCTCCCGAGCCATCCGGAAGCTGCCGGGAGTCGATTTCTATCTGGCAGTCGTCGATCGCCAGCGCATGGCAGAGCGGGATGAGATCGCCCGTCTTCTTCGCCGCCATCACCCCCGCGATAATCGCCGTATTGAAGACAGGCCCCTTCTTGGTGGCGATATCCCCATCCCGAAGCAGCGCGGCGACCGGAGCCGGCAGGACCACAACCGCCACCGCATGCGCCATCCGCCGTGTAACCGGCTTGTCCCCAACATTGACCATCGCCGGCCGGTTCTTCGCATCAACGTGTGTCAGCATTGGAAAATGTCGAATGTCTGGATCGAAGACCTGGTAGGCGCCATCAAACCAATTTCAGGTTTCAAGTTTCAGGTCTCAGGTTTCAGGTTTCAGGTTTCCGCAAAGATTTGGTTTCTGCAAAAGCCTACGCCCATTTCCAAAACGGGGCAATATAACCTGTCGGAAACTTCCCGATCCCCGCGGCCAGCTCGACAAACCCATCAGTCCCGACCAGGCCTGAGAAATCACCGGATGTGTTCCCCGCCGCCGGTGTCGCAAGCAGTTCAGCCCCGGGGCCGCTCGACAGCCTGACGGGAACCAACCGGGCCAGCTCCGGATTGAAAGACACGGGTGCGGCAAGGGCAACGGGGCGCGGTCCCGCCGAGGCCAGTCCGCCGGCTTTCTCAAGGGCGGGGAGGACATAGCGGTGAAGGCAGGTGTAAGCGGACACCGGGTTCCCCGGCAGGGCGAAGATCGGGGTCTCCCTCAGGCTCAGCCCGTACCAGAAGGGCTTGCCCGGCCGCTGCGCCACACCCTGCAAAATCCGGCGGACTCCCTGCTTGTCCAGCTCCGTTGGCAGAAAGTCGAATTTCCCCTTCGAGACGCCCCCGGTCAGGAGGACAACGTCGAATTCCGCGATGATGTGCCAGAGCATGTGCTCGATCTCGTGGCGCATGTCGTGGAGATGAAACCGCTCAACCTGCGGATAGCCGGCGGCGGCAAGGGCCGCCCGCAGCGAATAGTCGTTGCTGCGGCGGATCTGGTGCGGCGCGACAACCGCGTCGACCTCGACCAGCTCGTCACCGGTGGCAATGACCGCGATCTTCGGGTCCTGGCTCACGGTGAGCACGCTGCGGCCGCAGGAGGCCGCGACCGCGATTTCCCGGCCCGTGATCCGCGCCCCGGTTGGAACAATGAGGGCACCGGCACGGTGGTCGCTGCCGCGGCGGTGCACCGCGCTTCCGGCCGAAGGGGAAGGCCCCGAAAGCGTCACGGCGGCGCCCTGGCGGCTGCAGTCCTCGTAGGGGACGACGCAATCCGCGCCCGCCGGAAGGATTGCCCCGGTCATGACCTCGATGCACGCGTCGGGCGCCGGCCCGAGGCTGAGCGGCCTGACACCTGCCGCCTGGATCGCCTCCACCCGGAAGGTCCGCACCCCCGCGCCGACCGAGGCGGAGCGGAGCGCATAACCGTCCATCGTCACCCGGTCGAAGGGCGGCAGGTCCCGGTCGGCGACGATGCCCGTGCGCAGGATCCGCCCATGGGCGCGCGCGATCGGGCAGTCCTCCTGGTGAAAGAGGCCCAGGCTGTCGAGGATGAGCCGTTCGGCCTCCGCCGGCGTGAGCATCGGCGAAATGAAGCGACGAATGCACGAGTCTGAAAGCGAAAACGCATAAGATTCGTGCGCTCTGCAAAATCTGTGTTAAATTCAACCCTTCGCCCCGCGCTGCGCACCAACCCGATGCCCGTCACCGACCCGTTCAACCGCACGCTGCACGACCTGCGACTGTCGGTGACCGATCGCTGCAATTTCCGGTGCCCGTACTGCATGCCCAAGGAGGTCTTCGGCCCGAGCTATCCCTTCCTGCGAAAGGCCGAGCTGATGACCCTGCCCGAGTTGACCCGGATCGCGCGCGCCTTCGTCTCGCTCGGGGTCGCAAAGATCCGGCTGACCGGCGGCGAACCCCTGCTCCGGCCGGACGTCCCCGACCTGGTCCGCGCGCTGAAGCGCGAGGTGGGCGCCCCCGACATCGCGCTCACCACCAACGGATGGCTCCTTGAAAAGATGGCCGCGGGTCTTCGGGAGGCGGGGCTCGACCGGCTGAACGTCTCGGTGGACTCGCTGGACGAGGCGACCGCGGGCCGGTTGAACGGGCAGGGATTCTCTGTCGCCCGGGTGCTGCGCGGGATCGATGCCGCCGCGGCCCTCGGCTTTCCCATCAAGATAAACTGCGTCCTCCAGCGCGGTGTGAACGACGGCGAGATTCCCGCCCTCTGCGAGTATTTCCGCGGGCGCGGCCACACGCTGCGCTTCATCGAGTTCATGGACGTGGGAAACACGAACCACTGGGCGGTCGGCCAGGTGGTGCCGGCCAGGGAGGTCGTCGAGCGGATCAACGCACGCTGGCCGCTCGAGCCGGTCGGGCCCGCGTACCGCGGCGAGGTCGCGGCCCGCTACCGCTATGGCGACGGCGGAGGCGAGGTTGGGATCATCAGCTCGGTGACCGAGCCCTTCTGCCGCGATTGCCACCGGGCGCGCCTCTCAGCGGACGGGAAGCTCTTCACCTGCCTCTTTGCGTCGCTGGGATGGGACGTCCTGGGCTGCCTGCGCGACGGGGCGGACGATGCGCAGCTCGCCGCGTACGTCGCCCGCGTCTGGTCCGGCCGGCTCGACCGCTACAGCGACGAGCGCTCCGAGCTGCTCGCCAGCGGCGACGCCCGGGCGAAGATTGAGATGAGCTACATCGGGGGCTGATCGCCCCCGCAAAAACCTGAGACCGGAGACCTGAAACCCGAGTCGATCCTCCGCGTTCCTGGGTGAAGCGCGATATCCGAGCGCGCTGGCTTGGCCTATCGTCGCCCAGCGCGCTCGGAAATCGCGCTCCATCCACCAACGGCTTGGATGGGTGCCATCTGGCCCGTCCGGGTGACCCAGGCGGCGATCGCCCGGCGCGGCTCGCCGGCAACAGCCGGCTCGGGCATGACGAAGTCGGCTTGAAATGATTTTCCGCCGGAGGTGACCGCCAGCGGGCGATCCACGACCGCCAGCGCGACAAATTCGTGGCTCAGCGTCTCGCCGCGATTCTCTCCGGCGGTCACCCGCGAGGAGAACCCGCCGCCGAGGAGTGCGATGTGCGCCGTGAAGCCGGCTCCGGTTGCGCCCACCCCCGGCGTGAACGCGACCCGGGCCCGCCCCGACTCCCCGACTTCGAGCGTCAGCACTCCCGGGCTTTCACCGCCCGGGCCATCAAGGCTTCCGGCCCTCCACTCCGCCCCATCGCGGACAAAGCAGGGCGTGTAGACTGATTGGGTTCCCCAGGAACCGGCGATGTCGTACTGCCGCTGCGTGAACGCCAGCGTGGCGAAGCGGTCCGGCCAGCCGAGGTTATCCCAGTAGTTCACATGGAAGGACACCGGCACAAAGTTGTGCCAGAGACGCGGATCGTCCTTCAGAGCCGCCATCCATTCCTCAGCGGGAGGGCAACTGCTGCAGCCCTCGCTGGTGAAGAGCTCGATGAGCGAGACCCGCGCCGGGCCGGAGCTGAGACGGACGGCCTGCCCGCGCAAGGCTGCCAGCGGCAGCAGCAGAGCCGCAAGAGTCGCGAGCAGGATTGATCTCACAAGCCCAGCGGAGCCCTCCGGCCTACCGTGGTCAAGAATATCACCGCCAAAAAAGCGGCGCATCACAGGCCGCCTCCGAGGCTTGAAGGATCGACTCTGGTTTCAGGTTTCAAGTTTCAGGTTTCTGCACGATTACCCCTTGCCATTATGAAAGATGAAAAGAGGCTTTCTTGACCAAAACCATAAATATTGTTTTATGGAAAATGTGAAAACCACTTTGGAAATTCCGGATTTGCTCTACCGCAGGCTCAAGGCATCTGCAGCGCAGCAGGGCCGGACGGTCCGCGCCCTGGTCAACGAGGCTATTGTCGAGAAGCTGCAGAAGCCGGCCGGTGACGCCGCCGGCCAGCCGGCATGGAAAAAGGCATTCGGCGGCCTTCGGGACCTGCGCGCCGAGACGAAACGGATCGAAAGCCTGATTCGCAGCGAGTTCTCATCCGTCAATCCGGAGGATTGGAGGTGATCCTGGACACGAACGCCCTCTCAGCCCTGGCTGACGGGGACGAATCGCTGGCAGCCCGCCTCGCCGACACGCCCCCACAGGCCATTCCTGTGATCGTGCTCGGAGAGTTTCGCTACGGGGTGCGAGGCTCCCGTCACCGCGCCCGGTATGAGGCATGGCTGGCCGACAATCTGCCGGGTTTTGACGTCCTGCCTGTCGACTCAGCAACAGCTTCGGTCTACGCCGAGTTGCGCCACGAGTTAAAGTCTCTGGGAAGACCCATCCCCGAGAATGACATCTGGATTGCCGCCCTCTCCCGACAGTATCGCCTGCCTGTCCTCAGCCGCGACCACCACTTCTCTCTCGTGCCAAGGATTGTCCACCTAACCTGGTAAAACTTGTTCGTAAGGAGGCTTAATGGAGCCGGGGTCCCAGACCCCGGGGATTGGGAGGATAGGACCCCAAGCACCGGGGTCTGGGACCCCGGCCACATCGGATCGAACCGACCCCGTCTCATCATCCTTTTAACGCGCCGGCGGCCACGCCCTTCACGATCCTTCGCTGGAGGAGAAGGTAGACCACAAGGATGGGGATCGTCACCAAGACCAGGCCGGCGAAGAGCATCCCGTAGTCCGATCGGAAGAGCGAGGCGATGGAGAGGTTCGCCAGGCCCAGCGGCAGCGTCCGCGCATCGCCGGCGGTGTCTCCGCCCAGGAGCATGTAGGCGTAGAAGTATTCCTTCCACACGCCGATGAACTGGAAGATCGCGACGGTGACCAGACCGGGCCTGGCGAGCGGCAGCAGGACGCGCCAGAAGGCGGTGAATTCCCCGCAGCCGTCGATCACCGCCGCGTCGTAGAGGGCGCGGGGAAGCGCCCGGAAGAATCCCGCGAGGATGAAGATCGAAAAGGGCAGCCCGTTGGCCGTGTAGACCAGGATGAGGCCGAGCCGCGAGTCCAGCAGGCCCATTCCCCGCAGCTCGAAGAAAAGAGGGACGATCGCCAGTTGCGCCGGGATCATCAGCCCGGCGAGGAAGAGCCAGAAGACCGCGCGGCCGACCGGGTGATAGAAGCGCGCGAGCGCGTAGGCCGCCATCGCGCCCAGCGCGACGATGAGGGCGACCGATGTCCCGGTCACGACAACGGAGTGGAGGAAATATTCGCGGAAGTGCGCCTCCCGCCAGGCGTGCCCGTAGTTCTCGAAGTGCAGGCTGCCCAGCGCGGGGGGCGTGAAGGTGTCGTTGAAGATCGAGCGGTCGTCCTTCAGCGAGGAGTAGCCGAGCCACAGCATCGGGAAGACGACCCATGCGGCGTACCCGGAGAGGGTCGCCAGGACGAGCGCTCGCGAAAGCCGCGGGGCGGGGGGCTTCATCAGGACTCGACGGCCTCCCGCCGCAAAAGCCGCATCACGGCCGCGCTTGCGGCAAATACCAGGCCGAAGAGGACGACCGCGATGGCGGCGGCGCGCCCGATCTCGAAATTCTTGAACATCGACGTGACCAGCAGCGTCCCGAGCGTCTGCGAGACAGGGGAGGGATCCTGCGCCGTCAGCAGCCAGATCATGTCGAAGGCGTTCAGGCCCCCGATGACAAGGAAGACCACCGAGATCAGCATGACCTCGGAGATCATCGGGAGCGTGATCGAGACAAACTGCCGCCACTGCGGCGCCCCGTCCATCTCCGCCGCCTCGTAAAGCTGCGGATCGATGCCTTCCATCGCCGCCAAATAGAGGATCAGGTTGAAGCCGCAGGCCATCCAGACATAGATCGGAATGAGCGCCAGGTAGAGGTGACCGGTGGACAGCCACGGGAAGCTGTCGAATCCGCCGAGACGGCGCCAGTGGAGCAACCGGCCGAGCGCGACGAAGGTCGCATTGGCCAGGCCGCCGTGGGGCTGGTAGACGTTGAGCCACAGGAGGATGGCGGCGATCCCCCCGAGCATGTTCGGGAAGAGGAAAACCGCCCGGAAGAAACCGGCGCCCAGGACGCCCCGATGGATCAGGGTCGCGCAGCCCAGCGAGAGCGGGACAACGAAGAGCGAGGGCACGACCATCAGGTAGAGATTGTTCCTCAGCGCGAACCAGAACGTGTCGCTCTCAAGGAGCAGCCACCGGAAATTGAAAAGCCCCGCCCATGCCCGCGGCTCGAGCCCGTTCCACCGGCTGGCCGACCACGCGAACGAGGTCAGGCCCGGCGCGAGGACGAAAAGAGCGTAGAGGAGAAGCGCCGGGCCGACGAAGCCCAGGCCCACCGGGAGCCGCAGGCGCCCGAAATAGGCCCCGCCGGCCGGAAGCGCGGTCCTTCCCGCCGTCGCCGCGCGCCCGCGGAGCCAGCCGCGGAGGAGCCAAAGCGAGGTCGCCGCAAAGCCCGCGAGCAGCAGCCCGCCGGCGAGAGGGTGCCGCGCGTCCACCCGACCCGGGTCGACCGCCCGTGTCCGGGCCAGGTCGGCGGCGGACTCGAGCCGCCGCCCGAACTCCGCCGGAGGGATGCGGCCCTCCGCCAACTGCTGGCCCGCGTCGACGATCACCTCCCTCATTTCCAGGGGGAGCATCATCGTCTGGGGCATGAGGTAGGCGTCGCCGGCCCGCTGGATCATGAGCGCGGTCTCCCGCATCCGCTCCGAGTAGGCCGAGAGCGGAACCCCGCGCACCGCCGACGGCGAGTTGATCTCGCGGACAAACGCGGCGGCCCGCGCGCGCGAGGTGAGGAATCGCAGGAAGTCCACGGACAGCCTCTCCCTCACCGGATCGCCCGTTGCGAAGGCGAAGAAGCTGTCGGGTCCGGCCTGGACGGCAGTCGGATCGCCCCGGCCGTCGGCAAAGACGGGGAAGTTCATCGCCCCCAGCTCAAAATCGTCGGGGATCTTCCCGGCCATCTCGTTGACCAGCCACGAGCCGGAGATCGTCATGGCCGCACGGCCCTGGAGGAAGGCGCGCTCCGCCCCGGTGTGGGTCTCGCCCTGCCATCCCCTCATCCCGTAACTGCCCAGGATCCGCTGCTCAAGGGCCGCGGCGCGAATGTAGCGCGGGTCGAGCCGCGCGCCGGGCTTGAGCGCGTTCAGATCCCGCCACCCGTCGGGCCCCATCAGGTTGTAGGCCGCCGCAGATAGGATCGTGTTCTGGTAGGCCCAGGCCGTCCCCGGCATGCTCAGCGGCGCGATTCCCGCGGCCCGGATCCGGTCGCAGAGGGCAAGAAAGTCCTCCCAGGTCCGCGGCGCCTTCCAGCCGTGGGCCCGGAACAGCGCGCGGTTGTACCAGATCGTGAAGCACGCGTAGGCGCAGGGCAGGCCGCCCAAACGGCCGTCCACCCTCCAGATGTCCAGGGCCCCGGGCATGAACGTGTCCCCCCATCGCGCGTCCCCTTCCCAGTTCGGGCCCTTCAGGTAGGGGCCAAGGTCGAGTACCTTTCCCGAGCGGATCAGCACCGGCCAGGGCACGTCCGCGCTCGATGAGGCGACATCCGGATAATTGCCGCTGAAGGCCCGGATCGATATCTGCGAGCCGATCCTCGGGTCGCCGTAGATGTGGATCTTCAATCCCGGGCGCTGCGCCTCGAAGAGCCGGGCGGTCTCGACGTAGTAGGCGATCCCGAATCCCCCGGCAAATACCGGGATGTCGAGCTCGACCGCCCGCAGGAGCGGCGCGGCGAGCAGGGCAAGGAGAAGGCAGATCCGCTTAGGCACGGGTGCTTGCCGCCGCCCCGCCCGGGCCGATGTGAAAGCCCTTCCGGCGCAGTGTGCGGTGCAAGGCGGCGATGTGCGCCCGGTCGCGCGTCTCAACGGTGCAGACCGCCTGCACGGCGCTCACGTCCGGCCCGCTGAAGGCCCGGTCGTGCGCGATGTCCTTGATGCTCGCCCCGCACGAGGCGATCACCTCGCAGAGTTCGGCCAGTCCGCCCGGCCGATCGCTGATCTGCGCGGTAAACCGCGACAGCCGTCCGTCGTGGACAAGCCCCTTCTCGATCACCCGGCCCAGGATCGAGGGGTCGATGTTTCCGCCGCATACGCAAAGAACGACGCGCTTTCCCGCCAGCTCGGGAAGCCTGCCCGAGATCATGGCGGCGAGCGGGACGGCAGCGGCGCCCTCGACCACGGTTTTCTCCAGCTCGAGCATCCGGATGATGGCAATCGAGATCCATTCCTCGGGGACGCGCACGACGCGGTCCACCCGGGTGCGCGCCAGCGCGAAAGGCTCCGCGCCGATCTTCAGGGTCGCCAGGCCGTCCGCGAGAGTGGGGTGGCGGGGGACCCCGCAGGGCTTCCCGATCCGGAGCGCGGCGGTGAACTGCCCGGTGGCGACACTTTCAACCCCGATCACCTTCACGCTGGGCCGGAGGGCTTTGACGGCCACGGCGATTCCCGCGATGAGACCGCCGCCGCCCACCGGGCAGACGATCGCGTCGATGTCGCGCACTTGCGCGAGGATTTCCAGGCCCATGGTGCCCTGGCCGGCGATGATGGCCGGGTCGTTGAAACCGTGGACGATCGTCAGCCCCTCCGCGGCCGCGATCCGGCCGGCTTCGGCGGCCGCCTCGGCAAAATCGTCCCCGTGGAGGATCACCCGCGCCCCGAGCTTCTGGCAGGTCGTGATCTTGATGAGCGGGGCGTTCTCCGGCATGACCACGACGACGGGGATGCCGAGGAGCTTGCCGTGGTAGGAGAGGCCGAGGGCGTGGTTGCCCGCGCTGGCGGCAACGACCCCCAGCTTCTTCTGGGCCGCCGGCAGCAGCAGCAGGGCGTTGCGGGCCCCCCGCTCCTTGAAGGAGCCGGTCCTCTGGAGATTGTCCAACTTGCAGAAAATCCGGGCACCCGCGATGCCGCTGAGGGCAATCGACTCGACGCAGGGGCTCCGGGCGACGCCGCCCGAAATGCGGCGGGAAGCCGCGCGAATGTCGGCCAGTGAGACGGGCATGCCCGATGTTCTATCCAATACCCGCGGGGGAAGGAATCCGAAATAGCGTTGCCGAAACCGGCCGCGAAGGCAGACTGGCCCGGAATGTACCAGGTCACGTTTTCAGACCAGGCGATGCGCGAGTTGAATCGCATCGACAAGATTTCACAACTTTCTTTGGTTGAGCCGATTAGCAATATAACTCCGGGTGATTTGTCCCACCCGCGCGAACCCCTGGGCCGCTTCAACCGGGAAGGGCGGACCTTCTTTCGCCTCCGGGCCGGCGACTACCGTTTTTACTTCCAGGCAGCGGACGCGACGCTGCACGTCGACTATATCCTCCATAAAAACTCCCTTGAGGACTTCCTTCTCCGGAACAAGCTGCCCGTCTCGGAGCAGCAGTTGGTCGAACAGCACTCGAAATTCTGGAAATACCTGGAGAGCCTGACCAAATGAGCCTTTTCCGCCACGCCCGCCGCGACGAGCGATCCCTGGCCGAGCGCGCCCGCCGCGAGGACCCCTACAACGTGACCCAGGCCGGGAACATCTACTTCTGGCCCAACCTGATGACCGCCGGGAACCTTTTCTGCGGGTTCATGGCGATCATCAGCTGCATTCACGCCCGCCTGGCCGAGTCGGCGCTCAGCCTGACCGGGGAATTCCTGGGCGTGACCGCCGCCGACCACTATCGGCATGCCGTATTCCTCATCTTCGGCGCCGCGGCCTTCGACATGCTGGACGGCCGGCTGGCCCGGGTCGGCGGGCGCGAGTCGCTTTTCGGCGCGGAATTCGACTCCCTGGCCGACGTCGTCTCCTTTGGGATCGCCCCGGCCCTGCTGATGTTCTTTCTGATCCTCGCCCCCACCCAGGGCTTTCCCTGGTTCAGGGAAATCGGCTGGCTGGTCGGCTTTGTCTACCTCCTGTGCGCGTCGATGCGGCTGGCCCGCTTCAACGTGATCACCAACCCCTTTATCCACCCGGGCAGGAAGGATGCGGCGGGGGACTTCGTCGGGCTGCCCGTCCCGGCCGCCGCCCTGACCGTGGCGGCCCTCGTCCTGGCCCTCCTGAAACTGGCCGATTCCGACCGCTCGCTCGACCGCTTTGCCCTCGGACTGCCCTTCCTGATGGTCCTGATCGCCATCCTGATGATGAGCACCGTCCGCTATCCGAGCGGCAAGCGGGTGGACATGCAGACCCAGACCCGCCTCCGGGTGTTCGTCGCCCTGGTCTTCGTGATCGGCCTGGTCATCCTCTACAAGGAGGTGACGCTGCTTTGCATCTGCCTTGGCTATATTTTCTTCGGGCTGATCCGCCACTGGCGGCGATCCCGGTTTCCCGTTCCGGATAAGATGTGAGCATCCTGCGCAAAGGCTGCCGACAACTTTTCCCGGTCCAAAAAGTCCCCGGTTGTTCGCATCCCCGCGCCAGTTCTTCACATCGCTTTTCAGTCTCAGCCCCCTCCCGGGAACCCGGGTTGCTGGTCTTGTTGGCGCCCCATAATACTGCTGCTTTAATTACTGATTGAACCCATCATCTTTTAGCATTTGTTAATTCATCCACCCCAGCCGGCCCGCCCACCTTCATGAAATTCAAAATCAACCGCGATCATTTCGCCAACGGCCTCGCCCAGGTGCTCAATGTCGTGGGTTCCAAGGCGA
The DNA here is from genome assembly GCA_903891325.1 of uncultured Opitutaceae bacterium. GTDB lineage: Bacteria > Verrucomicrobiota > Verrucomicrobiia > Opitutales > Opitutaceae > Palsa-1447. The sequence goes on along the minus strand of CAITEC010000096.1, from coordinate 6,635 downwards.
CGATGCCGATCCTGAGCAACGTCCTGATCGAGGCGGAGAATAACCAGATTTCCCTGACGACGACGAACCTCGACCTGGGCATCCGCTGCCGGATCAAGGCTGAGGTCAAGGAAACCGGGGCGGTCACCCTGCCGGTGAAGCGCCTGGCGAGCATCGTTCGCGAGCTGCCCAACGTCGACGTCTCGCTCGACGCCTCGCCCAACCACCAGGTGAAGCTTTCCTCGGGCGGATCGACCTTTCGGATCATGGGCATTGGCCGCGAGGATTTTCCCCCGCTGCCGGAGTTCGGGGACGAGAAGGCCTTTACCCTCGAGCAGACCGAGCTCAGCGCGATGCTGCGCAGCGTTGCCTACGCGCAGTCCGCCGATGAGACCCGCTACATCCTCAACGGCGTGTATTTCAACTTCCGCGACGCGAAGCTCTCGCTGGTGGCCACCGACGGGCGACGGCTCGCGGTGATCTCCAAGGAGATGGAGGTTCCCGCGTCCAGCGCCGGAGCCATCATCCTGCCGGCCAAGACGGTGGCCGAGCTCTCTCGCCTCCTGGACAAGGGCGAGAAGGTGAAGATCAACTTCAACGACCGCCGCTGCGCCTTCCAGATCGCAACCGACAAGGATACCAGCGGGCTGACGGACAGCATCTACCTTTACTCGAAGGTGGTCGAGGGCAGCTATCCGAACTACCAGCAGGTGATCCCCAAGGAGACCCACCAGCGGATCAAGCTGGAGCGCGAGCTCCTGCTGCAGTGCGTGCACCGCGCCGCCCTCGTCTGCTCGGAGAAGGCCAACTCGGTCCGGATCAAGCTCACCGGGAACCTCCTGGAGATCACCGCGCAGAGCCCCGACTTCGGCGAGGCCCACGAGTCGATGGCGATCGGGTACAGCGGCCCGGATCTCCAGGTCGCGTTCAACCCGGCGTTCCTCATGGATCCACTCCGGGCGCTTACCCGCGACGAGGTCTTTTTTGAGATCAAGGACGAGGTGAGCCCGGGCGTCTTCAAGACGGTCGATAATTTCATCTGCGTCATCATGCCCGTCCGCCTGAGCTGATTTCCGTGCAGTACCCCTACCTGCTCCTGACAGCGGTAGCCGTGGCCCTGGTCCTGGTCCAGGTCAACCAACGGTTCGGATCGCCGATCATCTCCATCGTCGACCGCTGGCTGCGCTGGTTTGTCTTTGCCTTCCTCGGGGCCCAGATCTGCCGCGAGTTCGGGTGGATCGACCGGCCCTATTGGGTGCTGGCGGCCGCGTTCTTCCTGGCCTGGTTCCTGGGCGAGACGCTGTACAACTGGCTGGCGATCTCCGCCATCAGTGCCAGCCCCCTCCCGCTCTTTCCCCGCTATGCGCTCAACAACAGCGGCGAGGAATGGCCGGTGCAGCCGCGCTTCCTGAAGGTCCGCGGGTGGCTCCGGGCGCAGGGTTTCCGCCAGGCCCAGTCGCTGAAGATGGAGATCGGCGGGGGAATTTACCTGCGGGTCTCGATCTACCAGGACCCGCTGGGCGCGGTCCGGATCCAGGTCACCTTTCTCCCCCAGGCAAACGGGGCGATCATCGTGTGCTACGGCCTGACCTCCGTCACCGCGGACGGCACCCGCTACGTGACCGACAATTTCAACAGCCCGTTCGCCGGTTTCTATCCGGAGAACTGGCTGGTTGAGCGGCGGCCGTGGAGCCGCTCGCTTCCCCGGCTGCTGGCGCGCCACAGGGCCCGCCTGGCCTCCTCCGGCGTGTTTCCCGCGCCCTTCCCGGTGGAACCCCTGGCCGACCTCAACGCCTCGCAGAATGAGCTGGATCGGCTGAACACCGAGATGGGCTTCCTCTACCCGCACAACGAGCGGGAGGACCTGGGAAAGATCACCCAGGAGGGCCGCTACCGGGTCTGGAAGGAAGTCTGGATGCTCAAGTACCTGGGCCGCAGCGCCCGGTATCAGTAGACCTTCTCGTCCAGGAGGGCGAAGAGCTCCGCCTCGGAGATCCGCCGCTGCTGCATCGAGTCGCGCTCGCGCAGGGTGAAGGAACCATCCTTCTCGATGGTATCAAAGTCGATCGTCACGCACCAGGGCGTGCCGATTTCGTCCTGGCGGCGATAGCGCCGGCCGATGGCGCCGCCCTCGTCGTAGAAGACCGCGTACTTGCGCTTGAGGCGGCCGTGGATCTCCCGGGCGCGGGCGGTGAGCTCCGGCTTGTTCTTCAAAAGCGGCAGGACCGCCACCTTGACCGGCGCGATCCGCGGGTTGAGCCGCAGGACCGTCCGCTTCTCCACGCCTCCCTTTTCATCGCGCACCTCCTCCTCGGCATAGGCGGCGCAGAGGACGGCGAGGAAGATCCGATCCACCCCGACCGCCGGCTCGATGACGTGCGGCGTGAAGCGCTTCTTGGCCGCCTCGTCGAAGATCTCCTGGGGAACGCCCGATACCTTGGCGTGCTGGGACAGGTCGTAGTTTCCCCGGGCGGCGATTCCCCACAGCTCCTGGACGCCGAAGGGGAAGCGGAACATGATGTCCGTCGTCCCCTTCGAGTAGAACGCGAGCTTCTCCTTGGGATGGTTGTACTCCGAGAGGTGGGACTCGGGCAGGCCGATCGAGCCGAGCCACTGGCGGCACCAGTCGATCCATTCGCGGTGGCACTTGGCCCAGTCCGCATCCTCGTGGATGAAGTATTCCATCTCCATCTGCTCGAACTCGCGCGAGCGGAAGATGAAGTTTCGGGGCGTGATCTCGTTGCGGAAGGATTTTCCGATCTGGGCGATCCCGAAGGGCAGCTTCACCCGCCCGGTGTCCACCACGTTCTTAAAGTCGACGAACATCCCCTGGGCGGTCTCCGGCCGGAGGTAGGCGACGCTGCTTGCGTCGGTCATGGCGCCCACATTGGTCTGGAACATCATGTTGAAGGAGCGCGGGGCCGTGAGGCTGCCCGGCTCGCCGGTCGCGGGGGAGGGGATGAGCGGGATCTCATCGGGGGTCACTTCGGTCATGTCCCGCGGCTGGACAGGCGTGAGCTGGCCCTGGACCGCCTTCTTCCGCTTGAATTCCTCCGCGGCGGACTGGAGCTCGGCGCCGGTTGCCGCGCTTTCCAGGGCGCTCACGTACCCGATCGTCTTCCCGTCGACGATGACGGCCGCGAAGAAGAGCTGGTCGGCCCGGAAACGCTGCTTGGACACCTTGCAGTCCACCAGCGGATCGGTGAACCCGGCCACGTGGCCGGAGGCCTCCCAGACCTTGGGGTGCATGATGATGGACGTCTCGATCCCGACGATGTCCTCGCGTCGGCGGACCATGTCGTCCCACCAGCAGTCGCGGATGTTCTTCTTCAGCTCGGCACCCAGGGGTCCGTAGTCGAAGAAGCCGTTGATTCCGCCGTAGATCTCGGACGACTGGAAGACGAAGCCCCGCCGCTTGGCGAGGGCTACGATTGCCTCCATGAGGTTGCCCGGGTCCTGTTCCGTGTTGGCCATGTAAGGGCCGAATACACCCGAAGGGCGGCGGGCGGTCAATTCCGGGTTGACCCAAAAGAAAACCCGCCACGGACTCCCCGGTAGCCCCGGTTTTAGAAACATTGCGGGCGGGGAACTGTCATACCAACCATGAATCCACTACCCTCCTATCGTATCTTGTTATCCTTTATTTCTTTAGGTGTAATTTTTTCCGGTGGCCAGGTGCTGCAAGCCAAGGACAAGGAGGGGCCGGCTGCGCCGATGAAGCTGATGGTCGACGCAAGCCCCATCGATCGCTCGACCTTCGACCGCGTGAGCTATTCCGCAGTGGTCAAAAAGGCGGCGCCAAGCGTGGTCGACGTCCTCTCGACGAAGCGCGTGAAGACCCAGGACATGTCGCAATTTTTCAACGACCCGATGTTCAGGCACTTTTTCGGGATGCCCGACCAGCAGCAGCAGCAGGGCGAGCCGGGCGGCCGACCCCGCGAGCAGCGGACCCAGAACCTGGGCTCGGGGATCATCGTGACCTCCAACGGCTACATCCTGACCAACAACCACGTGGTTGAGGGCGCCGACGAGGTTAAGGTCAAGTTTGGCGAGCCGCAGCGGGAATTCACGGCGACGATCGTCGGACGGGATGCCGAGACCGACGTGGCGGTGCTGAAGATTGACGCCAAGGACCTGCCCGTCGCCGTCCTCGGGGACAGCGACGGACTCCAGGTGGGCGACACGGTGCTGGCGATCGGCGACCCCTTTGGAATCGGGGCGACCGTCACCCACGGGATCGTGAGCGCGCTTGGCCGCGACATGAATCGCGAGATCGAGAACATTGAGGATTTCATCCAGACCGACGCGGCGATCAACCCGGGCAACTCCGGCGGCGCGCTCCTGGACTCCGACGGCCGCGTGGTCGGCATCAACACCGCCATCCTGAGCCACTCCGGCGGCTCGAACGGGGTCGGGTTTGCGATTCCGATCAACCTGGTCCGTTCCGTGGCCGAGCAGCTGGTCGCCACCGGAAAGGTCCAGCGCGGATTCCTCGGCGTTGACCTCGAGGAGCTCACCCCGGACCTGGCCGCGCAGTTTGGCACGGCCTCCGGCGCCCTGATCACCGACATCACCCCGGCAGGCCCGGCCGACAAGGCGGGCCTGAAGAGCGGGGACATCATCACGAAGCTCAACGGCAAGACGATGGCCAACAGGAACCACCTTGTCCTGGCCGTGATCAGCCTGACTCCCGGCACGACCGTCAGTGTGGAATACATCCGGAACGGCCAGACCGCGAATGTCTCCGTCAAGCTGGGCGCCCGCCCGCCGAAGGGACAGGCGACCGGGGACGACCATGGCGCGGGCAATGACGAGGGCGTCCTGAATGGGGTCGGCGTGACGGACATTTCCGCCGAGGAGCGCGAGCAGTTGCAGCTTCCTCCCGACGTCAAGGGCGCGCTTGTCAGCGAGGTGGACCCCGACAGCGGATCGGCGCAGGCCGGCATCACCCAGGGGGACATCATCCTGGAACTGAACCGCAAGCCGGTCCACAACGCGGATGAGGCGGTCCGGCTCAGCGCGGAGATCAAGGGACCGAAGGTGCTCGTCCGCATCTGGCGGAAGGGCGCAAGCTGGTACGTGGTCGTCGACGAGACCAAGAAGCCGTCCGGGGAGGCAGCGCCCCCCGAGCAGGACCAGGCGCCCTGAGAAAAGCGCGCAAGAAAAAGCCTCATGCCTTTCCGGCATGAGGCTTTTGATTTTTTGAGACCTGACCGGCCGCCTAGCGGTGCCAGCCACGGCCGCCCCAACCGCGGCCACCCCAGCCTCCGCCGATCCCGATCCGGAGGCCGACCGGGGCGTACCAGCCCCAGGGATAATAGGCGGGATAGTAATACGGGTCGTAGTAGTAGGGAGCCGGAGCCGCATAGACGACCGCTGTTCCGGCAGGAGCCGGGGGAGCGGTCGGGGCGCCGTAGGCCGGAGCCGGGCCGGCAGCCGCCGATTCCCCTGAGGGAAGGACCTGGTAGGAAACCGTGCTGGCCGTGCCATTCGGGTAGGCGTACGAGACGGTGACTTCACCGCTGGTCTGGCTCACCTTGAGGACGGTGATCCCCTGCGCCTTGGCGGCGTCGACCAGGGAGGCAACTGAGGGCAGTTGCGGGAGATAGACGAGTTCGGTGGGAGCGGGAGCCGGCGAGGCCGGCGCCGGAGTCTGCGCATGGACCCCCGTGGCGACGAGGCCAAGGGCGGTCACTGCGAGGGCGGTGGTGAAGATTTTTTTAGAGTTCATGGTGGGCTTTGACAGTTCGTAGACCTCGGGTATTCCCGAAAGTGCCTTTTTAGGCCGTTATTGTAGCATATCCAGCAAGACGTCGGGAAGGGCGGTGTGGTTTCATCGCAACCAGGCCAGGGCGCGGTCCCAGGCTGCCGCGGCGGCCTGGGGATTGTAGACAGGACGGTCTTCGCAGAAGAAGCCGTGGCCTGCGTCGGGATAGACCTCGATTTCGTGGGGCTTGTGGAGCGCCTCGAGACGGGAGCGGATGAGCGCCACGTCCTCGGCCGGTATGCCGCTGTCCTTTTCCCCGAAGACAAAGAGCGTGCGGCAGTTGATCTGCCCGAATCCGTCGATGAGCGGCGTGAGGCCGACCCCCGGCCGGCCCTTGGTCAACCCCCCGCCGTAGAATGCGGCGGCGGAGGCCAGCGGCACGTGCATGGCCGCGAGCACGGCGACAAAGCCGCCCAGGCAAAAGCCGATCGCGTAAATCCGGGCGGGATCAACCAGCGGATAGTCCCTGAGCGCCTGGTGGCTTGCGCGGATATCGGCGACGAGCCCCTCGTTGCTCATCCGCGAAAAGATCGGGCGGACGCTATTGAAGTCGTTATAGCCGAAGGTCAGCCCGGTTCCCTCGCGATGAAAGAGCTCGGGCGCCACGGCGACATAGCCCGCGGCGGCCAGCCGCTCGCAGACGCTGACAATGTGCCGGTTGACGCCGAACGCCTCCTGGAAGACCAGTATCCCCGGAAGCGACCGCAGCCCAGCCGCCGCCTTGGGGATGGCCCAATGGAGGCCCATCGGGCCGTCGGGCGTGGATACGGAGGAAACGTCAGACATAGTGAGGTGGAAAGTGAGAGCAGGGAAAACCATAGCCCGATCGCGTTCCCCGGCAAGTTGCGCGTGGGATTGAGGTGGAGCGCGATCTCCGAGCGCGCTTGTT
>CAITEC010000095.1 GCA_903891325.1 uncultured Opitutaceae bacterium | reverse complement strand
GTAGCGGCGCGACCCCTTTATCTTTGATTAGTGGCCGGCGGAGTGCTTAGGTGATCCCTTCCCATGCTCACGATCGCCGGCGTCTCAAAATCCCACGGTACCCGCACCCTCTTTGCGGATGTCTCCCTTTTCATCAAGCGCGAGGACCGGCTCGGGCTGGTCGGGCCCAACGGAGCGGGAAAATCCACGCTTTTCGGGCTAATCGTGGGCAGTGACGCAGCCGACGACGGCACCATCACCTGGGAGCGGGGGGCGGACTTTGGTTACCTACCGCAGGAATCGGTACCCGCTGGGGACCAGACAGTTCTGGATTTGGCGACGGCCGTGAGTCCGGAAGTTGTCGCATTGCGGGACCGGATCCGGGAGCTGGACCGCGGCGGGGATTCCCACGGGACCCCGGAGGATATCGACGCCCACTCCCGCTATGAAGAGATGGGGGGCTTCGAACTGGAGACCAAGGCCAAGATCATCCTGACCGGGCTTGGATTCCGCGAGGGGGACTTCTCCCGCCCGGCGCGGACCTTCTCGGGCGGCTGGGTGATGCGCGCCCACCTGGCGCGGCTGCTCGTCCAGGAGCCGACCCTGCTCCTCCTTGACGAGCCCACCAACCATCTCGACCTGGAGAGCCTGCTCTGGTTTCAGGACTATCTTACGCGCTATCCCGGCGGGCTGGTCATCATCTCCCACGACCGGGCCTTCCTCAATACGCTCTGCACGGGGATCATCGAGCTGCGCAACGAGACCCTCTACCGCTGGACCGGCAATTTCGACGACTACCTCAGCCAGAAGGAGGCGCACCACCAGCAGCAGATCTCCGTCTTCAAGAACCAGCAGCGCGAGATCGAGCACCTCCAGAAGTTCGTGGACCGGTTCGGGGCGAAGGCCTCGATGGCTTCCCGCGCCAAGTCGAAGGAAAAGCAGATCGAGCGGCTCCGCGACAAGGCGATCGAGGAGCCGGAGGAGGATATCCGGCGGATCAGCTTCCGCTTTCCCCAGCCCCCCCGCTCGGGGTTGAAGGTCGTGACGCTGAAGGGCGTCCGGCAGGCCTACGGCGATCACGTGGTCTACACGCAGCTCGATTTCCAGGCGGAGCGGGGCCAGCGCATGGTGCTGGTCGGGCCCAACGGGGCCGGCAAATCAACCTTGCTGAAAATCCTCGCCGGGGTGATCCCGATCCAGGCCGGGGAGCGCGAGCTGGGCGGCAACGTCAAGGCCGGCTACTTTGCGCAGAACCGGCTGGACAACCTCGACGCGAAGCGGACGGTGATCGAGGAGGCGATGGAGCAGCGGGTGCTCAACCCGGAGGTCACCGAGCGGCTCGCGCGGACGATCCTCGGCGGGCTGCTCTTCCGGAAGGACGATGTCTTCAAGAAGGTCTCCGTCCTCTCCGGAGGGGAAAAGTCCCGGCTGGCCCTGGCAAAACTCCTCCTGGCCCCGCCCAATCTCCTCCTGATGGACGAGCCCACGACCCACCTGGACATGGCGAGCATCGACGCCCTGGTGAACGCGCTCAAGCAGTACACCGGGACGGTGATCTTCATCAGCCACGACGTCTATTTCATCCGGCAGATCGCCAGCGAGGTCGTGCACGTGCACTCCGGAAAGCTAACCCCGTACGCGGGCAACTACGACTATTTCCTGGAGAAGTCGCGCGCCGGCAATGAGCGGGCGGCGCTGACCGCCGGGCTCACCGACGCCCGGCCGAAGGGCCCCGTGGAGAAGCCGGCCGCGCCGACCGCGGGCCAGCCCGTCCGCACCGGCCCGAAGAGCAAGGAGCAGCGCCGGCTCGAGGCGGAGGCCCGCGCCGCGCGCTCAGCGCCGCTTCGGGCGGCCCGGGCGCGGCTCAACATCCTGGAAAAGGAAATCGCCGAACTCGAGAGGCGCCAAAACGAGCTCACCGCCGCCCTCGAGGCGCCGGAGACCTATACCGAGCCCGGCCGGGCGCAGAACTTGAATCGGGAGCTGAGCGGGATCGTGGATCGGCTGCATACGGCGGGAGAGGAATGGGAGAAGACGGGGACGCTGGTGGCTAAGTTGGAGGAGTAGGAAATAGGGATTGATGTAGGCGGGGTCCTAGACCCCGGTGCTTGGGGTCCCATTTTCCTACCTTCGCTCCCCGGCCTCTCTCGAGGCCGGCCGGGGTCTAGGACCCCGGCTACATCGGACCGGACAAAGGATCGCTATCCGATAATCTCGTCGATGAGCTTCGCCGGCACGCCCGGCTCCATCCCAACCCGAATCGCCTTCTCCAGCATCGCCTTCGCATCGGCCAGCGCCGCCTCGTCGTTGGCGTGGATGACGCAGAGTGTCCCTCCCGGCGGCACTTTCTCCCCGGTCTTGACCAGATGGCTTACGCCGACAGCCGGGTCCACCCGGTCCTCCGCTCGGGTCCTTCCGGCGCCAAGCCCGAGGGCGGCCAGCGCGACGTCCAGGGCGTCCACTGAGCCGACGTAGCCGCCCGATGGACTCTTGACCGGTGCCTGGAGCCGGGTCTGGGGAAGGCGCGCGGGGTCGTCGATCACGCGGGTGTCGCCGCCCTGCGCGGCGACGATCTCCCGGAATTTCCCGAGCGCGGCGCCGGACGCGACCGCCGCCACAAGCTTTTCCCGGGCGTCGGCCGCGCTCTCCGCGGCGCCGGCCAGGAGAAGCATCTGCTCCCCGAGCGCAAGGGTGACCTCCATGACATCGGCCGGGCCCTCCCCGCGGAGGCATTCGATCGACTCGGCCACCTCGAGCGCGTTGCCCACCGTGCGGCCCAGCGGTTCCTCCATCGCGGTGAGAACCGCGCGGGTCGGCTTCCCCAGGTCGCGGCCGAGCCCGACCAGGACCACGGCGAGCTCCCGCGCGCGCACCCGGTCGTGCATGAAGGCGCCGCGGCCGAACTTCACGTCCAGGACAAGGCAGTCGATCCCCTCGGCGATCTTCTTTCCCATGATGCTCGCGCCGATCAGCGGGATGCACTCGATCGTCGAGGTGACGTCGCGCAGGGAGTAGAGCTTCCGGTCCGCCGGGGCGAGCTCCGCGGTCTGCCCAATCAGCGCGACGCCGATTTTCATCATCTGCGCGCGAAATTCGGCGAGCGAGAGCCCGACGCGAAACCCGGGGATCGACTCGAGCTTGTCGAGGGTGCCGCCCGTGTGCCCGAGCCCCCGGCCGCTGATCATGGGGACCGCAGGCCCGCAGGCGGCGACCATCGGGGCGAGGTGCAGCGAGACCTTGTCGCCCACGCCCCCCGTCGAGTGCTTGTCCACCTTCGGTCGGTGAAGGGCCGAGAGGTCCGCGACCGAGCCGGAGCGGATGATCGCCTGGGTGAGTGCGGCCGTCTCACCCGGGGTGAGGCCCCGCAGGTAGATCGCCATCAGCATCGCGCTCAACTGGTAGTCGGCCCAGGAGCCGTCGGTCGCGCCGCCGATGAAGGCGCCGATCTCGCCAGCCGTCAGCGCGAACCCGTCGCGCTTCCTCGCGATGACGTGCTGGGGAAACATGGACCTCAGGCCCCGATCGGATGCCAGGTCGTCTTGAACTCGATCAGGTCGCGAATCGCGTAGAGGCCGGACTCCGCGTCGCCGAACCAGTCGGTGTCGTCCTCGGCCTTCACCAGGCGCACCCGCTTGACGCTGTCGGCCCCGCCCAGCCGCAGGGCTTTCCGCTCCGCCGCGTCGGCGACCGCGGTGATGGCCCGCAGGTGCGTGTGCGTGGCGAAAGTCGGGATCAGCTCCTTGCGGAAGCCGGTCAGCAGGTTCACGACCCCGCCGGGCAGGTCGCTGGTCGCGAGCATTTCGCCGAAGACGACCGCCGGGTAGGGATGCGTGCCGGAGGCGAGCGCGACGACGGTGTTGCCGCTGGTGATCGCCGGGGCGATGAGCGAAACCAGCCCCAGGAGCGGGGCGGCGTCCGGTGCGACCACTCCGACAATGCCCATGGGCTCGGTCACCGTGAAATTGAAATGCGGCGAGGAGACCGGGTTCACGCTGCCCAGGACCTGCTCGTACTTGTCCGCCCATCCCGCGTAGTGGATCAGCCGGTCGACGGCCGCGACGACCTCCCTGAGCGCGGCGCGGCGGCCGGCCGCACCCAGCGCGATCGCCTCGGCCATCTCGGAACTGCGGGACTCCAGCATTTCGCCGAGCCGGTAAAGGATCTGCCCCCGGTTGTAGGCCGTCCGCCGGGCCCAGCCCGGGCCGGCCTTGGCGGCGGCCTCGACCGCGTTGCGCAGGTCCTTGCGCGTGCACTGCGGCACGTTGGCAAAAAACGCGCCGGCGGCATCCTTCACCGGGAAAACGCGGCCGCTCTCGGAGCGGACGAAGGCGCCTCCGATGTAAACCTTTGGGGTCTTGGTGACGATGAGCCGGTTCATCAGCTGCTAGTTCAGTTTCAGAGGAATGCTTTTTGAACAGGAAGGCCGGGAAGATCGGAAAGGCCCGGAAGAAAGGTTCCGGACTCGTTTCGAAGGCATTGGGTCCGAACTTCTCGGCCTTCCCGAACTTCCTGTTCAAATCCGAAATGGGATTGGTGGCCTGATGCGTGAATTGTGCCGATACCGTTCATCAGGTGAGTTTTGCGTAGTCCAGGAGGCCCTGGCGGCCGCCCTCCCGGCCGAAGCCGGACTCCTTGTAGCCGCCGAAGGGCGAGGCGGGGTCGAACTTGTTGAAGGTATTGGCCCAGATGACGCCCGCCTTGAGCTCCGTCGAGAGTTTCAGGATCCGCGAGCCCTTGTCGGTCCACACCCCCGCGCTCAGGCCGTAGGCGGTGTTGTTGGCCTTCTCCACCGCCTCGTCGACCGTCCGGAAGGTGAGGATGCTCAGGACCGGCCCGAAGATCTCCTCCCGGGCGATCCGGTGGCTCTGGGTGACCCCGCTGAAGAGGGTCGGCCGGAAGAAGAAGCCCTTCGCGGGGAGCCGGCAGGGCGGCTGGAAGATTTCCGCGCCCTCCTTCACGCCGCTGTCGACCAATTCGCCGATCTTCTCGAGCTGCTGCCGCGAATTGATCGCGCCCAGGTCGGTGTTCTTGTCCATGGGATCGCCCACGCGCAGGACGCGCACGCGGTTCTTGAGCTTGGCCAGGACGCGGTCGGCCACCGGCTCGTGGACGAGAAGCCGCGAGCCCGCGCAGCACACGTGGCCCTGGTTGAAGAAGATCCCGTTCACGACGCCCTCGACGGCCTGGTCGAGCGGGGCGTCGTCGAAGATGATGTTCGCGGCCTTCCCGCCCAGCTCCATTGTCATCTTCTTGTCGGTGCCCGCCAGCGACCGCATGATCACCTTGCCGACTTCCGTCGAGCCGGTGAAGGCGACCTTCACGGGCGTGGGATGGGCCATGACAGCCGCCCCCGTCTCGCCCGCGCCGGTGACGATGTTGACGACCCCCGGCGGGAGCCCGGCCTGCTGGAAGATCTCGGCGAGCTTCAGCGCGGTGATGGGCGTCGTCTCCGCCGGCTTGATGACAACGCAGTTGCCCATCGCCAGGGCCGGCGCGAGCTTCCACGCCAGCATGAGGAGGGGGAAATTCCAGGGAATGACCTGTCCGACGACCCCCAGCGGGGCGATCTTCCGGCCGGGCGCCACATAGTCGAGCTTGTCGGCCCAGCCCGCGTGGTAGAAGAAGTGCGCGGCGGCCATCGGCACGTCAAAGTCGCGGGACTCCTTGATCGGCTTTCCACCGTTCAGCGTCTCGGCGACGGCGAACTCGCGGGCGCGGTCCTGAAGAAGCCGGGCCACCCGGTACAGGTACTTCGCGCGCTCCCGGCCGGGCATCCGCCCCCAGGTCGTGTCAAAGGCCCGCTGCGCCGCGCGGTAGGCCGCGTCCACGTCGGCCTGGCCGGCCAGGGCGACATCGGCCAGCTTCTGCTCGGTCGCCGGGTTGATCGTGTCGAAGTAGGCGCCGGCCTTGGGGGCCGTGAATTCCCCCCCGATGAACAGGTCGTACCGGGCCTTGAGCTTCGGATCGGCCGTCTCGGGCGCCGGGTCGTACTCCCAGAGGTCCCCGAATATCAGCTCCGGGACGGCGCGGCCGCGGGACCCGGCGCGCGGGGCGGTCTTCCTCTTGTCCTGGGTCGTCGGGGGCATGGCGGGTTCGTCGGCGATGATTGCTCAATAGGACTCGGCTGTCTCGCTGAAATAATAGGGCGCCTGGTAGGCTCCCGTGCGCTCCTTCTCGAGCTGGCGGAGCAGGTCGTTGAGGAGCGAGGAGGCGCCGAAGCGGTAGCGCGCGTTCGTGAGCCACGCATCCCCCAGGGTTTCCTTGACGGCGACCAGGTAGTGGAGCGCCTGCTTTGCGGTCCGGATCCCGCCGGCCGGCTTCATGCTGATCGCGATCCCGGTGTCCAGGAAGTGGTCGCGGATCGCCTCGATCATGACCTGGGTGTTGCCGAGCGTCGCGTTGGAGGTGGTCTTACCCGTGCTCGTCTTGATGAAGTCCCCGGGCCGCAGGACGCTCATCGCCAGGAAGGAGGCGGCCCGGATCGAGTCGTAGGTCTCCAGTTCGCCGACCTCGAGGATCACCTTGAGCGCGGAGCCGCCGCAGGCCTCGAGCACCGCGCAGATCTCGTCCTTCACGCGGTTATAGTCCCCGGAAAGGTAGGCGCCGCGGTTGATGACCATGTCGATCTCGTCGGCGCCGTCGCCGACCGCGGCGCGGACCTCGGCGAGCCGGGTCCTGAGGCCGGTCTGGCCGGAGGGGAAAGCGGTTGCGACCGAGGCGACCTTGACGGCGGTGCCCGCGACGTGCCGCTTGGCGTGCCTGACCATCGCGGAATAAACGCACACCGCGGCGACCGGCGGCACGGACGGATCCTCCGAGGGCCGGAGGGCCTTCTGGCAGAGGGACGCGATCTTGCCGGGGGTGTCCTTTCCCTCGAGCGTGGTCATGTCCACCATCGAGACCGCCGTCGCGAGCCCCTTCACCTTCGAGGCCTTCTTGATGCTCCGGGAGGTGAACTTGGCCACGCGCTCCTCGACGCCAACGGCGTCGACGGTGCCGATTTCATCGAGCAGGCGGCGAAATGCCGCCTGTGAGGGTTGAGCCAGCATCGGGTCATGATCGCGCGAAACCCCGGCGAAAACAACGGAAAACGAATCGATCATTGCCCCGCCCGCCGCGCCGGCCAAGGCTATGCCGGCCCGATGTCCAAACCGCTCACCAAGGCCGAGGTCGCGCGCCTGCGCTCGCTGCGGGACAAGAAGCAGCGCGACGCGCTGGGATTGTTCACGGTCGAGGGCGGGAAGGTCGTCGGCGAACTCATCTCCGCGGGTTATCGGTTCGAGGAAGTCTACGGGACGCCCGAATGGCCGGGAGCGGCGACCCGCGCGATCACCGCCGCGGACATGGGGCGGATCAGCCACTTTCCGACGCCCTCAAGCGTCCTGGCGATCGGCAGGGTGCGGCGCGATCCGCTGCCCGCGGGAGCGATCGAGCGCGGCGTCACCCTGGTCCTCGACGGCCTGCAGGATCCCGGCAACGTCGGCACGCTCCTGCGGATCGCCGACTGGTTTGCGATCGACCGCGTGCTTCTGTCCCCGGACTGCGCCGACCCCTTTTCGCAGAAGGCGATCAACGCGAGCATGGGATCCTTCGCCCGGGTCGCCACCCACACGGCCGCGCTCCCCGCCGCGCTCGCCGGAATCAAGGCGCCGGTCTGGGGCTGCGACCTGAATGGAGAGGATATCCACTCCCTGCCCGCTCCGCCGAACGTTGTTGTTGTGATCGGGAGCGAAGGGCGAGGGCTGTCGCCGGAGGTGAGAAAGCTCGTCACCCGGATGGTGACGATTCCGAGATATGGGAAAGCGGAGTCACTAAACGCCGCCGCCGCGGCGGCGATTGTTTGCGATCATCTCCGATCGCGAAGGATCGGAATGTAGCCGGGGTCCCGGACCCCGGTGGCTTGGGGTCCTATCTGAGATTTCCAATCCCCGGGGTC
>CAITEC010000094.1 GCA_903891325.1 uncultured Opitutaceae bacterium | reverse complement strand
GTAGCGTGCTGACCAGTTGGCCGGCTCGTCCTTTACGACATTTCTCCAGGCCGATTCCGCCGCCGCAAAGTCGCCCCGGCGATAGGCCGCGGAGCCCATTTCGGATTCATCGGCCCGCGCTGTTGCCGCGATGCCCGCCAGCAGGACGATCGCAACGGAATAAAACCAGGGCAGCAGGTTCCGCGGCGAGAACCACAGCCGCGCGGCGAACGCCGGGGCCGGTTTTGCCGACAGGGCCGCAGTCGCCCGACTCACCCAATCGTTGGGCAGCCGCAAGTCCGGGCCGTAGATGGCCCGCTCGGACTCGGCCCATAGTGCCTGCCACGCGGCATCGGAGCCATTCGCTGTCAGGTCCCCCGCCGAGGGGGCCGCATGGCTCAGTCCCCAGAGGATCGCCGCGTCCCTTTGCCAGGCCACGAGGAGTTCCGTTGGGACCGCGCCGGTGCCGGCCTTGGCGAGCAGGGCGCCAAGGCGAAGCCTGGCCTCCCGCCGTGCCCGGCTCGGATCGGTCTGCCGCGCGCGGCGCAGGGCGAGCCCCAGCCAGAAAAGGAGGACAAGGATGAAGGGTGAGAGCACCGACAGCACGATTCCCTGAAGCGACCAGGGCTGCAGGGCGGAACCCGCGTTGGGCAGGGCGTCCCGGGGGAGCCCTGCGGGCGGGGCCGGCGGCGTGGCCGCGGGACCTGTCCCGCCGCCTGGAGACGTGAGCCCCTGCGATCCGGGCGCGGTGTCTTGTGCCCCGGCGGGCGCGGTGGCCGGCGCGGTCACGGTCACGGTGGCGCCCGGGGCGGTGAGAGTCTTGTAGCTCCCGTCCTTTGGATCGAAATAAACCAGCGACACCGGCTCCAGGTCGTAGATGCCCGGCTTCGTGGGAATGAGGACCACATCCTCGGAGAGCGTGCACTCAAAGAGTTTGCCCGCCGCGTTCGTGCGCCGCGCCTTCGGCTGGACCACCTGGAAATCCTTGGAAACCTCGCGCTCGGGCAGGCCGGATATGTCCGGCCAATTGCCCTTGCCCTTAAGTTCCAGGGTCCAGGTGATCGGCTCGCCCACGGCCGTGCCCGCGGGCACGATCTTCGACGTCAGCGTGAATTGGCCGACCGCGCCCGAGAAACCCGAGGGGGCGGGGGGCAGGGGGCGCACGTCGATGACCGGCGCGCTGCTGGTCACCGAGAACTGCTGGTACTGCCGCTGCTGGAAGAATCCCAGGCCGCTCATGCCGATGCTCAGGTTCACCGCCTGGCGGATCGGCTTTATCGGGGTGAGGCCCGGAGCCCGGATGATCGCACGGGTCCGATAGGCCAACCCCGTCTTGGGCGAGGCGCCGGAGGTGACCTCAAAGGTCACCGGCTGCGCCCAGTCCTCGGCGATCAGGGGATCGGGCTTCCAGTCGAAGACTCCATGGCCGAAGTCCGGGTAGTACTCGTGCCCGACCTCGATCCGGTAATCGAGGTTGAACACCTCGCCCGCCCACACCGACTCGGGCGTGGCCGTGATTTCCGATGTGGCCGCAGAGGTGAGGGATTCGCCGGTTCCGCCCACGGTCGCCGTCGTCGGGTGGAAGCGCGCGGCGGGGACCGTCATCCTTCCCTTGCTCGTCTCTATGTCGAAGGCGGGAATTTCAACAGGCCGGCTGTCGGTCAATAGCGCGGAGAAACCGTAGCTGACCGTGTGGGAATAAGTGCCGTTCGTCCACGACATGCTGGTCGACTGACCGCCGCCGTATTCAATCGTCAGCCCGTCCACCTTGGGCGGCTTGGGCGTGTCCTTCGGCTCGCAGTCGTCGAAGACGAGCTGAAGGGCCGTTGCCTGCCCGACGGGGAGCGGACCGCCCGGCGGATCCCAGCGCACGGATTGGCCTTTTGCGACGGCCAGCAGCCCGAGGAATAGGATGAGTCGAAGGGGGAGGACGCGCATGGTGGTCACCAGTCTTTGCCATTGCCCGTCGATGCCGGGCGAGGTTCGTGGTTCTCGATCATTTGGTAGAGCTGGGCGGGGGAGTCCTGCGAGCGCACCTGCTCGAGTTTTTGCAGGGGAATGGCAAGCGAGGGGTCGCCCCGGGCGGGATCGCGCTCCTTCTTCCCGGCAGTTCCCCCCACGCGCTGGGTGTCGCCGGATGGAGGCTCCCGGGAGGGTTTCTCCCCGGAGTTTTTGGGCTGGCCGGACTTCGGCGGCTGCTGGGGCTGGAAGGGATGGTAGTCGGCCGGTTTTTGCCCCTGGCCCTGCTGGGGCTGATTTTGCTGATCCTGCTTTTGCTGCGCTTGGTTCTGCTGCTGCTTTTGCTGGTCCTTCTGCTGGTCCTTTTGCTGCGACTGCTGTTTTTGCTGATCCTTGTTCTTCTGGTCCTCGGGCTTGCGGAGCAGCGCCTCCAGATTTGAACGGAGCGTGGGCCAGTCGGCTGCGTGCGGATCGAGGGTCGCCCCGGAATCCACGGCGGCAAGCGCGTCGTGGACTGGACCGGGCGGAACGGGCTGCTGTGAGGACTGGAGCTGCCGGCCCCAGGTCAGCGTCTGCTGCCCCAGTTCGGCCCAATCGAGCGCGCCCGCATGGTCCTGTGCGGATATTCGCCCGACAATCCGGCCGAGCATCGCGCTTGGCTCGGGCGCCGGTGCGGCGTCCTCGGCCCGGGCGGGATTGAAAGCCAGGAAGGCAATCAACAGAGCCCCCAGCGCGGCGGCCGGCCTGGGCTTCAGGCGCAGATCCCTCGGCTTCGGGCGGACAGGGAACTCGCGCCAGAAACTGACGAGCAGGCAAAGCAGGGCAGCGGCGAGGATCCATTGGAAGCGCTCAATCCGCCGCTGGGTGGTCTTTTCCACGAACCGGCCCTTGCGGCCCGCCTCAATCGTGGCCTTGAGGAGCCCCGGCAGGTCGACCCACTGGTCGGCGGTCCGGTAGGCCCCCCCGGTTCGGTTTGCCAGTTCGCGCAGCGTGCCGTCCTCGAGCTTGGCCATGACGACCGCACCCCGCTCATCCTTCATGAATCCGCCCACCTTGTCGGGGATGAATCCGCCCGCCGCCGTCCCGATGCCCAGCCCGATCACGCGGATTCCCTTGTCCTTGAGTTTCCCGATATGGTCCCGCCAGTCGTCGTCGTTGGCCCCGCCGTCGCTAAGGACGATCAGGAAGCGGTCCGCCGACGTACCGCTCCCAAAGGCGTCCGCCGCGGCGTCCATCATCGGACCGTAATTGGTGCCCCCGACCGGCATGTAATCGGGCCCGAGAGTCCCGAGGAATTCGCGGATGATCTCGTAGTCGGAGGTCAGGGGCGATTGGAGAAAGGAGGTGCCCGAAAAGACAACTAGCCCCACGCGCTCGCCGGCCAGCCGCTCGAGCAGCGATTGGACGAGGAGTTTGCCCCGCTCCAGCCGCGACGGGGGCACGTCCTGGGTCAGCATCGAGCGCGAGAGGTCCAAAGCCAGGATGATCTCCCGGGACTGGCTGACCAGGGGCTCGTCAACCGTGCCCCATTGCGGGCGGGCCAGCGCGGCGATCCCCAGGGCGAGTCCCGCGCACAGCCAAACCCGCGGGCGGGAGCCGAGGCGCGAGGAGGGGAGGGAGCCGGGATCGGCCAGGTCGAGCGAGTGCGCACCGGCCTCGGCCCGGATGATCTTGGGGTGGGTGGCTGACTCCCGCCCGCGCCGCACCAGGAATTCCCGGGCGAGGAGGGCGGCGGGCCCGATCAGGAGCCACAGGAGATGGGGCCACGCGAAATTCATGACGACTGAGGCAACTGCCTGCCGATGCGGATCCGCGCAGGGCCGGATCCGAGTGCCAGGAAGGCCGCCAGGCAGAGAAGCGCGATTCCCGGGCCGGCGAGCCAGGCGAAGAGCTCCGTCGTGACCACGTAGACCCGCGGCTGAAAGTCGATCTTCTGTGCGCGGTCGATGCTTCGGAACGCCGACTCGATCGTGTCGCTGTCCGCCGCCCGGTAGAAATGCCCCCCCGTCGTGTTGGCGATCGCACGCAGGGCGTCCTCGTCGAGGTCGGCCATGATGTGGGTGTAACCGATCTTGTTGCCCCTGTCGTCGAAGATGGGGAACGGGACGATCCCGTCCTTGCCCGCCCCGATCGTGTAGATGGGAACCCCCCGGGCCTTGGCGAGCGCGGCCCCCTGCATCGGCGCGAGGGTTCCGCTGTTGTTGGCCCCGTCTGTCAGCAGGACGATGAAAGCGCCCAGCCGCTTGCCGGCCTCCTCGTGCCCCCCCTGCTCGAGCCGGGCCAGCGCGATTCCCAGCGCGTCGCCAATTGCGGTGCCGTCCTCGATGACGCCGATTTTCACCCGGTCCACCTGCTTGGCGAGCCAGTCGTGGTCGGTCGTGAGGGGGGCGAGCGTGTAGGCGTGCCCGGAAAAGACGACAACGCCGATCCGGTCCGACGGGCGCTTGTCGATGAACGCCTCGATGACGGGCCGGATCGCCTGGAGCCGGTTCATGCGGACACCATCCTTCTCGTAGTCCTCGCTGAGCATCGAGCCGGACAGGTCGATCGCCAGGACGATGTCAAAACCCCGGGACCGGGTGTCCTTGCGCGTCTCGACGACCTGCGGGCGGGCGAGGGCCGCGATAAGCAACGCCAGGCCGGCGACCGCGAGGAGAACCGGGGCGCGGGACCGCCCGACCAGGGAGGGACGGTGCCACGCGGCCGCGAAGGGGACGAGGAGGACGGGCACCCGCGTCCGGCTGCGAAGCCAGATGACAGCGGCCAGGGCGAGCAGCGCCCCGAGCCATGCCGGGTCCTTGAGCACGAGGTGATTCACGGCGCGCTATCTCATTCTCGCGTGGAAAAACCGGACCAGGGCGTCCAGCCGGTTCTCCTCGGTTGTGGCCACCAGCCGGGAAAGGGGGTCGGGGAAAAGCTCCCGCCAGCTCTTTTCGCGGCTCTCCTTCCAGGCGGCGTGGGACGCCCGCTCCGCCGGGTTCCCGTCGAGCGTCACCAGTCTGCCGGAGGCTGCGTCGTACGCCGCAAAGGCCTCGCCGGAGGGCATCGTGCGCTCCCAGGGATCGTCCACCCGAAAGCCCATCGTCTGGTAGCGGCGCTGAAGGACTATCCAGCCCTCGGGCGGCGGCGCCGGTGGGAAATCCCCGAGCCAGATCAGCACGCTGTGCTTGGGGGCCGCCCGCGCTATAAACCGCCAGGGAATGCCGGCCCCACCGGCATTCCCTGCCGCGGCGTAACCGATAGGTGGAGCCGGGCGACTCAGCAAAGTCGACGCCGCCTGCAAAATCGCGCTCCTGCCCCTCACCGGCTCATAAAACATGTGGCTCCCTCCTCCCGCGTGCACGAACCCCACCCGGTCCCGGTTGACCGCGCCCAGGAGCATGACCAGTCCGGCCAGCTCGAGCAGGGCCTCGCGCTTGGACTGGGCGCCCGATCCGAAGCAAAGCGTCGGCGAGTCGTCGAACACCAGGAGGAGCGTCACCTCGCGCTCCTCCACGAATTTCTTCCGGTAAGGCTCCCCGAGCCGGGCGGTGACGTTCCAGTCGATATCGCGCACGTCGTCCCCGAACTCGTAGCGCACCACCTGGTCGAACTCCATGCCGCGGCCCCGGAAGGCCGAGCGGTATTCGCCGCTCAGGATATTCTCGACGGCGTGGCGGACCCTCCACTCCAACTGCCTGAGAAGCGGGAGCTGCGAAGAGATGGTCGACCCGCCGCCCCCGGGCCTTGGCGCGTGATCGCTCATCGCGTCAAGCCGCCGGAACCGGAGTCTTTTCCAAAACCCCGGCGATGATGCTGTCCGCGGTGACCTCCTCGGCCTCCGCCTCGTAGGTGAGCCCGACACGGTGGCGCATGACGTCGGGGGCAAGCTCCTGGACGAGGGAGGGGCTCAGGAAGTCCTGGCCCCGAAGCCAGGCCAGGGCGCGGCCCGCCTGGAAGAGAGCGAGCGAGGCGCGGGGGGACGCCCCAAAGTTCAGGTAGCGCTTGCCGCCGGCCCCGCTCTTCGTGCCTGCGGACAGGCTGCGGGTCGCCCGGACGATCGCCAGGATGTACGCCTGGACCGCGGGGGCGACATGGACGGCATCCACCTCCGAGCGCAGCCGCAGGAGCTCCTCGCCGCTTGAGACCTTCGACAATTCGGGCTGCTGGGTCACCTGGCCCCAGCGCTGCATCATCGTGGATTCGTTTTCCGCGCTCGGATAGTCGACGATCAGCTTGAAGAGGAACCGGTCGGTCTGGGCCTCGGGCAGCGGGTAGGTGCCCTCCTGCTCGATCGGGTTTTGGGTCGCCATGACGAAGAAGGGCCGGGGCAGGGGGTGGGTGTGGCCGCCGATCGTCACCTGGCGCTCCTGCATGGCCTCCAGCAGGGCGCTTTGCACCTTGGCGGGCGCCCGGTTGATCTCGTCGGCCAGGACCATGTTGGCGAAGATCGGGCCGTGGTGGGAGGTGAACTCCCCGGTCTTCGGCTGGAAGATCATCGTCCCGACGACGTCGCTGGGCAGAAGGTCGGGTGTGAACTGGATCCGCTCAAACTGGACGCCCATCGCCGTTCCCACCGACTTGACCAGTAGAGTCTTGGCCAGGCCGGGCATGCCCTCGAGCAGGACGTGCCCGTTGGCAAGGAGCGCGACGAGCATCCGCTCGATGACGGGTTCCTGGCCTATGACGGCCTTGGCAATCTCGGTTCTAAGTTTTTGGGACCAGGTTGGACCGTTGGGCATGTAGGGACCGTGGGTTGGAAAGCCGATTTGACTCGGGAATTTGCAAATGGTTTCCTAAGATTCCGACTGGGTCAATATTCTCGCGGCCATGAACTTGCCCAACCACATCCTGGAGAAGATGGCCGCCGCCGGCCTGCGCGCCGAGGACGTGGACGAACGCTTTGTCCGGGGCACCGGGCCGGGCGGCCAGAAGATCAACAAGGTGTCCTCGACCGTGTGGCTCAGGCACCGGCCGACCGGCCTTGAGGTTCGCTGCCAGCGCGAGCGCTCCCAGTCGGTCAACCGGATGGAGGCCTGGAATGATCTCTGTGAAAAACTCACGGCGCGGAGGAAGGCGGGCACCGACGCCCTGCGCCAGGCCCGCGAGACCGAGCGGCGCCGGGTGCGTCAGAAAAGCCGCGGCCAGAAGATCCGAATGATCGAGTCCAAGAAGCACCGGGCCGGGCACAAGGCCCGCCGCGGCCGCGTGGACTGGCAGGACTGAGCGATCAGCTCCGCTTCACCACTTCGCGGGTGGCCGAGTCGACCTTGGATATCTCCTCAAGGTCCTTGGACCCCTTCGCCCCGAGCTCCGCGAAGCGCCGGGCGCTCGGCAGGACGCTCCCCTCGTACGAGCCGATGGCCAGGTTGAAACCCTTGACCGCCGAATCGAGGCCCTTGCCGACCCTGTCCAGGTTTTCCGCAAAGGTCACCACCCGGTCGTAGAGCTGCCGGCCGAGCGCGCTTATTTCCTCGGCATTCTTTGAGGCCGCTTCCTGGTTCCAGCCAAATGAGGCGGCCTTCAGCAGGGCAATGAGCGTGGTGGGCGTCGCCAGGAGGACACGGCGCGAGAGCGCCCGGTCCATGAGCGAGGGATCCGCCTGGAGCGCAGCGGTGAGGAAGTGATCCCCGGGCAGGAAGAGCACGACAAATTCGGGAGCGGGCTGGAACTGGGCCCAATAGGCCTTCGCCCCGAGTGCGTCCACGTGGCCCCTCACCTTGACGGCATGCTCGGCCAGCCGCGCGTCCCGCACCGCGCCGTCCGTCGCCTCGACGGCGGCCCGGTAGGATTCAAGCGGGGCCTTCGCATCGACCACGATCCGCTGGCCACCCGGAAGGCGGATGACCATGTCGGCCCTCAGGCTGCCGCTGGTCTCCTGCTCGGCAAAGTCGCAGTAGGGCAGCATGTCGGCCATTTCCACCACCCGGCGCAGCTGGAGCTCCCCCCAGCTTCCCGCGTACGAGGTCGAGCGCAGCGCCGTGGAGAGCCGCGAAGCCTCCGACTGGAGCTG
>CAITEC010000093.1 GCA_903891325.1 uncultured Opitutaceae bacterium | reverse complement strand
GCGCGCTTGCTTGACTCAGTTGCCGGACAAGCGCGCTCGGAGATCGCGCTCCACCGCAAGCCGGAGTGCGGAACGAAATCAATCGCTCGATTTCAGCTCGCGCCCAGCAGCTCGCGCACGGCGGAGAGCACGTCCGCGCGCGCGACGTCCCGCTCGGAGCGCGCGCGCATGTCGCGGAGCTTCACGACGCCCTTTGCGAGTTCCTCGCTTCCGTAGATGAGGGCGACCTTCGCCCCCGCCTCGGCGGCGGCCTTGAACTGCTTGCCAAAACCCAGGTCCTTGAAGGGATACTCGACGGAAACCCCCGCCGCCCGGAGCGCCTGGATGTCGGCAAAGGCCGCGAGCCGCTCGCTCTCCCCGCCAATGACGCAGTAGACATCCGGCGATGCGGTAAGCGCCGGCATCAGCCCGCGCTGCTCGAGAAGAAGGGCGAAGGTCATGTCGCCGATCGCGAAACCGGCCGCCGGGAGCGCGGGGCCCCCGAGCTTCTCAACAAGGTCGTCGTAGCGCCCGCCTCCGGCGATCGCGCGCAGCTCCCCCTTGCGGTCGAACGCCTCGAAGACAAAACCCGTGTAATAGGCCAGCCCGCGGACCACCCCGAGGTCTACCTCGATGAAGCGTCCCAGGCCCATTGCGCCAAGCCCCTGCAGGAGGCGCTTCCAGTCCGCGAGCCGCGCCTCCAGGCGGGTTGCGGCAGCCTCCGGCCCGGGCCCGGCCGCGATCCGGCGCAGGTCCCCGATTGCCGCCTCGATCGCCGGCAGCGACTTGATCGCAAGCAGTCCGAGGATGCGCTCCTTCAGCGCCGGGTCCAGGGGGCCGAACTTCTCCGCGTCCGCCTTGAACGCGTCGTCGCCGAGCTTTTCAAACTTGTCGATCGCCGAAAGGACGCTTCGGATCCGCGCCTCGCCCAGGCCCAGGACCTCGAGGGCGTGCCACCAGAGGTTCCGGTCGCTCAGCCGCACGAAGAAGTCGGCCTCCGTCAGGCCGAAGGCGCACAGGCACTGGACCAGCAGCGGGATCAGCTCGAGCTCGGCCTGGGGGCCGGCCTCGCCAAAAATGTCGGCATTGAACTGAAAGAAGCAGCGCCCCCGGCCCTTCTGCATCCGTTCATAGCGGTAGAACTCGGCGATGCTGAACCACTTGATCGGGCGCTTGAGGGAGCCGGCCCGCTCGCCGACCAGGCGGCAGACCGAGGGGGTCATTTCCGGCCTCAGTGCAACCTCCCGGCCGCCCTTGTCGGTGAAGCTGAAGAGCTGCCCCTCTATCTCGTCACCGGACTTGGCCTTGTAAAGCTCCAGGGGCTCGAGGACCGGAGCGTCGTACTCCGAAAAACCGAAGGAACGCGCCGTCCGGCGCCAGGAGTCGAAGAGGTGGCTGCGGCGGGCGAGGTCCTCGGGATAGAATTCGCGAAAGCCCGGAAGGCTTTGAAATGTCATCTCAAGCCTGACCGATCAACTTGGCGATATCGAGCTTCTTGAGCTGTTGCTTGAGTATCTTGCCGGACTTGAACTTGACGACGGCCCGCTGGGGAATGACGACCTCAGCCTCAGGCTTGTTCGGATTGCGCCCGATGCGCTGCTTGCGCACCTGGACTTCGAGCACCCCGAAGTTGCGCAATTCCACATTGCGTCCGTTCGCGAGCGCCCTTTGCACGATCTCGAGGGTCTGCTGGACGGTGTCGACAATCTGCTTTTGCGGAAAGCCCGTCTTGCGATAAATTTCGAGAACGATTTCCCTCTTGGTCAGGTTGGTTGACATAAGATTCCTTTCGTTGCGACGTTCTGGCGGTTGATTCTCTGGAGATAAAGTATTTGGGTGAATCGAATTACGTCAAATCATAATGAGCGTCCCCGAGACAGGAGCAGTGCGTTCAATGTTCGCGCGAATCGCGCGCCGCTACGACGCGGCCAATCACCTCCTCAGCCTGGGCCGCGACTATGCCTGGCGAAGGAAGCTGGTGGCCGCTGTCTGCGACTCGTCCCCCCGGGACATCCTCGACCTGGCGACGGGGAGCGGGGATGTTGCCTTTGCGCTCAGCGGGCGCTCCCCATCCGCCCGGATCACCGGTATGGATTTCTGCCCGCCGATGCTGGAGGAAGCCGAGCGAAAGAAGGCGGCCGTCCCGGGCCGCTTCGCGAACGTGCATTTCCTGCCCGGGGACGGGCTCAACCTTCCGCAGGCGGCGGGGGAATTCGACGCGGTGACGATTGCCTTCGGCCTGCGCAACATGGCCGATCGGCGGCGATCACTTGAGGAAATGCGCCGGATCCTGCGCCCCGGAGGCCGGATCTTCGTGCTGGAGTTCTCCCAGCCGCGGCGCTGGTTCAGGCCGTTCTACTTCCTCTACCTGGAGAGGATCCTCCCCGCCCTGGCCGGGCTGGTGACTGGCGACCGGGCGGCCTATGTGTATCTCAACAAGACGATCCGAGCCTTCCCCGGGAGGGAAGCGCTCTCCGCCGAGATAGCGGCGGCGGGGTTTGAGGACGTGAAATCCCAGGGGCTCACTTTCGGGATCGTGGCGCTGCATGAAGCGCGCAAACCGGATTGAAATGTAGCCGGGGTCCCAGACCCCGGTGCTCGGAGTCCTGTTTCGTATCCCCAATCCCCGGGGTCTGGGACCCCGGCTACATCGGACGACGGCTACAGGCCGTCAGTTAAACGATTTTCCGCACCCGCAGGTCGTCTTCGCGTTCGGATTCTTGATCTCGAATCCCTTGCCCTGCAGCCCGTCGTCGAAGTCGATGCTCGATCCGCTCAGCTGGCTGAGGGCCACACCGTCGACCAGGATCGTCATTCCCTCGCTCTCAAAGGCCTGGTCGCCTTCCTTGGGAAGGTCGAAGGACATGCCGTACTGGAGGCCCGAACACCCGCCGGTCTCGACGAAGAGCCGGAGACTGCGGCCGGGTGAGTCGGTGTCCCCTGCCATGGTTCGAACCTGGCGGGCGGCGCGTGGAGTGAGTGTTATCACAACCAGACGGTAGGGGGAAAACTTTACCTGTCAATAAGTGCAGCATATTTCGGGCCAATTCGGGTTTGCGGTCTTGCAACCGGGGATGGTCGGGATTCTTGTCGGATCGTGGAAGCACCTACTAAGCCATGAGCGGGGCGGGATTCAGCACCCAGCTGAGGCAGCGCCAGAGCCAGTCGATGGTGCTGGCGCCGCAACTGCGCCAGTCGCTCAAGATTCTCCAGGTGGCCGCCCTCGACCTGCGCTCCGTCATCCAGGAGGAGCTTCAGAGCAATCCAACCCTGGAGGAACTCCCCATGGAGGGAACCGGGGCGGAAAAGGCGGCGGATGAGAAGGATGAGCGCCCGGCGGGCGACGCCTCGGACGAGCGCGGGCCGGAGAGCGAGACCCCGCGGGATTCCGGTGAAACCCGCGAGGAGATGGATTTTTCCAAGGAGTTCGCGATCATGGGCAAGTTCGACGAGGACTGGCGCGACTCGGGCCCGGCGGGAACGCGCACCTACACCCAGGAGGACTCCGAGCGGCGGCAGCATTTCTTCGATTCCCTGGTCAGCGAGACCTCGCTCCAGGAGCACCTGATGAGGCAGGCCGAGCTGGCGGAGTTGTCGCCCGGCGCGGTCGACGCCATGCGGCATCTGGTCGGAAGCCTGGATGACCGGGGGTTTCTCACGCAGAGCGCCGCGGACCTTGCGCTGCAGTCAGGGCTTTCCCTCGAGGCGGTCCAGGAGGCGACGGCCGCCCTGAAGTCCTTCGACCCGGCCGGCATCGGTTCCCGCTCCCTCGCCGAGTGCCTCCTGGCGCAGCTTGCGGCCAATGGGCGGGGCGAATCGCTCCCGGCCCGGATCGTGAAGGAGCATTTTGAACTGCTGTCGCGGCGGCGAATCCCGGAGATCGCCCGAAAGCTCGCCGCGCAGCCCGACGACATCCAGGCGGCGATCGAGGAGATCGGCCGGCTGGATCCGGCCCCCGGAAGGCGGTTTGCCGAGGACAGCAACCGGGTCGTTGTCGCCGACGTCACCGTGGAAAGGGACGGCGATGAGTGGAAGATCCTGCTCAACAGCGACTACATTCCCAGGCTGCGCATCTCCGCCACCTACCGTGAGCTGATCGCGCGGGGATCCCTCACAAAGGCGGAGCGCGACTACCTGCGCGAGCGGATGCGCTCGGGAAAGTTCCTGATCGATTCCATTGAGCAGAGGCAGCGCACGATCGAGAGGATCACGCGGGAGATCATCAAGGCCCAGGCCCCGTTTTTTGAGCACGGGGTGTCGCACCTCCAGCCGCTGACGATGACCCAGATCGCCTCGATTGTCGGGGTGCACGAGACCACCGTCAGCCGCGCGATCGCCAACAAGTACATCAAGACCCCCCACGGGGTCTTCGAGTTCAAGTACTTCTTCACTCCCGGCTACCGGGCGGAGAGCGGCTCGTCCGTGTCGAACACGAGCGTAAAGGAGATGATAGCCGACCTGATTTCGATCGAGGACGGCGGATCGCCCCTCAGCGACCAGGAGATCGTCGGCAGGCTCCTGGGCAAAGGGATCACGATAGCCCGGCGGACGGTCGCCAAGTACCGCGAGGAGCTTGGGATCCTGCCGAGCAATCTGCGGCGGACCTACGATTAGCCCGCCTGAAGCCTAGAGGATCGACTCAGGTTTCAGGTCTCAGGTCTCAGGTTTCTGCAGCCAGGCCCCGGAGACATCACCTATCGCAAAGCGCCAGCCCCGGCTCAATCGAAACCCCCATCCCCCCGGGGCCTGGTGTCCCCTCCTCCATCCACGCCGCAAACGCGATCATGGCGGCGTTATCGCCGGTGTGCCCGGGACGAGCCGACAGCAGCGGAAGCCCGCGGGCTTGCGCCTCGGCCTGGAGCGCGGCGCGGAGGCGGGCGTTCGCCGCAACGCCGCCGGAAAGCCCGAGGCTGCGATAAGGCGCCCGGCCCAGCGCGGCGCCCGCCTTGGACGCCAGGGCTCCGACCACGGCCTCCTGGTAGGCCGCGCACAGGTCCGAACGCCGGGCGGCCACCGCCTCGGCGGCCATGCCCTCGATCTGGTAGCGCAGGCTCGTCTTGAGGCCGGAGAAGCTGAAGTCGAGGTCCTCGCGCCGCGGCAGGCCCCGGGGGAAATCGAACGCGTCGATCCTGCCGCCGGCAGCGTGCATTTCAACGAGCGGCCCCCCGGGGTAGCCAAGCCCGAGGAGCTTGGCGCCCTTGTCGAGGGCCTCGCCGGCCGCATCATCCCGGGTCGAGGAAAGCTCGGTGATCCGCCGGTCCGCCCCGATCGAGAGGAGGAGCGTGTGCCCGCCCGACACGATGAGCCCGAGGTGCGGCAGCAGGCCGCCGAGCCTCCCGGAAAATCCCGCGGGATCCCCGCCGTGGAGCGCGATGAAGGGTGACCAGGCGTGCCCGCGGAGATGATTGATCCCGGCAAGGGGAACGCGCAGTGAGAGCGCCAGGGACTTGGCCGCCGCGACACCGAGCGCAAGGCAGGGAGCCAGGCCGGGGCCGCGGGTGACCGCCACCCGGTCTATGCCGGCCCCCGCGGCCGCGCCGGCGGCAAGGCCGATCAGCGCCGGGAGGTGGGCCAGGTGCTCGCGCGCGGCCAGGGCGGGGACGACGCCGCCATGCCGCCCGTGCACCTCCACCTGGGAGTGAACCCACTCCCCCGCCATTCCCCTGGACGGGTCGAAGAGCGCGACCGCGGACTCGTCGCAGGAGCTCTCAATTGCGAGGATCACCGGTTCAATGGGATTTCCGCGCCGCCCCTGCCTGGTCGTCGAGGATCTCGACGCCCTTCAGGACCTCCTGGGCGGCCTGGAGCTGGCGGTCCGGGATGGGATCGGATCCGAATTCATCCCTGTATTTTCGGGGATCGGTCGAGGATCCCGCTGCGTACTGGTTGCGGAGGTTCTGGTCGTCCTCCGCGCTGAGCACAACCTCCACCTGGGGAGTGATCCCCTTCTGGTGGATGCTGACGCCGCCGGGGGTGTAGTAGCGGGCGGTGGTGAGCCGGAGCCCCTCGCCGTTCCGGAGCTCGAACTTGGTTTGGACCGAGCCCTTGCCGAAGGAGCGCTCGCCCACGACGATGGCCTTCCCGGTGTCCTTTAGCGCGCCGGTCACGATCTCGGCGGCGCTGGCCGATCCCGCGTTGATCAGCACGGCGATGGGCAGGTCGAGGGGCTGCCCCTCCGTTTCCGACTTGAGGTCGTCTCGGTCCGCCGCCGAGCGTCCCTGCGTGTAGACAATCAGGTCGCCCTTCCTGAAGAAGGGCTCCGCCACCTCGACCGCCGCGTCGATGAGGCCGCCGGGATTGTCCCGCAGGTCGATGATCAGGGCGCCGATGCCCTGCTTGAGGAGCTTGTCGAGCGCGTCGTCGAACTGCTCCCCGGTGTGCTCGGAGAAGTCGGTGATCCGGACGTACCCGATCCCGTCGGCCAGCACCCGGGCGGAGGACACGCTGTCGACCTTGATCACCTCGCGGGTGAGGGTCAGCGTGAGCCGCTGGCCGGTATGGGCGCGGAATATCCCGACGGTCACGCGGGTCTTCGGCTTCCCGCGCAGGCGCCGGACGATGTCGTCCATCGAGACCGCGCCGTCGACCGCGTGACCGTCGATGCTCGTGATCTGGTCGCCGCGCAGGATGCCCGCCCGGTCCGCGGGGGTGCCCAGGGTCGGGGATATCACCATGGCCCTCCCATGGAGCAGCTCGACAAGCACCCCGATCCCCCCGAACTCCCCGTTCAATTCGTCGTCGAGCTCCTCGTTGTCGGAGGCCTCGAGGAACTCCGAATGGGGATCGAGGGACTCGGCCATCCCGTGGAGCGCCGATCGCGCGAGCGCGTCGTAGGAGACGGCGCCCGCGTCGACGTAGTTCTGGTTCATGATCTTCATGACCTCCGCCACGTACCCGGAGGCGCGCCCGAGCCCGCGGGTCGGGAAAAGGTCCCAGACGAACGCAAGGCGCATGGCGGCCAGGGAGAGGCCCGCGCCAAGGACAAGGGTCGGTGCAAGCGTCAGCAGCCGTCGGAGCATTCCGGCGACTGTGGCCCAAATACCCGGCTCTTCGAGAATTTAGTTGCGGCCCCGGTCCGGAACGGAAGGGTTGCCCCGAATGGAATCGCCAGGCAGCCCGG
This sequence comes from uncultured Opitutaceae bacterium, assembly GCA_903891325.1. Classification (GTDB taxonomy): domain Bacteria; phylum Verrucomicrobiota; class Verrucomicrobiia; order Opitutales; family Opitutaceae; genus Palsa-1447. The sequence goes on along the minus strand of CAITEC010000093.1, from coordinate 43,350 downwards.
GGCCGTCCGCCGCCTTCACGGCCGTGTTTGAGGAAAACGCGGGCCCCGGCGGGGTCATGTCCTTCGACACGTTCATGGGGCTGGCGCTCTATCACGAGCGGGTCGGCTACTACCGGAGGGCGGGGCCCAGGGTGGGTTTTGGGGGCGGCACGGATTTCTTCACGGCGACGAGCACCGGGCCCGTCTTCGGGGAACTCGTTGCGGCGGCCTGCGTCGAGCTGATGGGACCCGACGCCGCGGGTGCGGCGACCTTCGTGGAGATCGGCGCCGAGCCCGGCGGCGGGGTGCTGGCCGGCGCCCGGCATCCGTTTGCCGCTGTGCGCACCGTATCGCTCGGCGAACCGGTGGAGCTGGCCGGCTCGTGCGTCGTCTTCTCCAACGAGCTTTTCGACGCCCAGCCCTGCCGGCGCGTGGTCTTCCGGGGCGCCGCCTGGCGGGAGCGCGGCGTCGCGCTTCGCGCGGGGCGGCTCGAGGAGGTCGACCTGGGCGCGGCGGCGCCCACTCCCGGCGCGCTTCCCCCGGCCGCCCGTGAGGGCGCCATCATCGACGCGCCGGTAGCCGCGGCCGCGCTCATGGAGGCGATCGCCTCCCAGCCCTGGAGCGGGCTCATCGTGGCCTGCGACTACGGAAAATCCTGGGCGGAGCTCGCCGGGGCGTGCCCGGAGGGCACCCTCCGGGCCTACCACCGGCACCGGCAGTCAAACGACATCCTGGCGCTGCCCGGCGAGCAGGACCTCACCTGCCACGTCTGCTGGGACTGGCTCGCGGCGGCGCTGGCCTCCCGGGGCTTCGAGGCGCCCCGCGTGGAGGCCCAGGAGTCCTTCCTTGTGCACCATGCCGCCGCTGCGATCGCCGCCATCAGCACGGCGGAGGCGGGCCGCCACAGCCCCCGGAAGGGCGCGCTCATGCAGCTCATCCACCCGGGCGGCATGGGCCGGAAATTCCAGGTCCTCCATGCCCGGCGTGCGAAAATTCCCTTGCCTCCCGGGGGCCCCGCTCCCTAACGTGGACCCTTTCACCCATCGAAAGCACCATGCCGAGAATCTGCGCAATCACAGGTCGCCGCCCCGTAAAGGGCAGCATCATCAACCGCAAGGGCCAGTCCAAGAAGAGCGGCGGCATCGGCACGCACGTGACGAGCATCACGCCCCGCAAGTTCCGGCCCAATCTCCAGCGCGTCCGCGTCAAGCTGCCCAACGGCGGCACCAAGCGGATTTGGGTCTCGGTCAAGGCCCTCAAGGCCGGCCTGGTCCAGAAGGCCTGAGGCCCCCGGCCCCTCAGGGAGCCCGGAAGACAACGGCGGCGTTCTGCCCGCCGAACCCCAGGTTGTTGCTGAGCACGGTGCGGACCCTCGCCGTCCGAGCCACGTCCGGCACATAGTCCAGGTCGCACTCCGGGTCGGGCTCCGTGATGTTGATCGTCGGGGGTATGCGTCCGGTCTGGATCACCTTCGCGCAGATGACCGACTCGATGCCCCCGGCCGCGCCGAGCAGGTGCCCGGTCATCGACTTGGTCGAGCTCACGCAGAGCTTCCGGGCGTGCTCGCCGAACACCTTCTTGATGGCGAGGGTCTCGAAGCGGTCGTTGTAGGGGGTCGAGGTCCCGTGAGCGTTGATGTAATCGACCTCCTCGGGGGCCGCCCCGGCGTTGGCGAGCGCGCGGCGCATGGCCAGGGACAATCCCCGGCCCTCGGGATCGGGCTGGGTGATGTGGAAGGCGTCGCAGGTCGCCGCATACCCGGCGAGTTCGCAGTAGATCCGGGCCCCGCGCGCCTGGGCGTGCTCAAGGGACTCGAGAATCAGGATCCCGGCGCCCTCCCCCATCACGAACCCGTCCCGTGTCCGGTCGAACGGGCGGCTGGCCGTGCGCGGGGTGGCATTGCGGGTGCTCATCGCCTTCATCGCGCAGAAGCTGGCGTAGGCAAAGGGCGTGATGGTGGCCTCGCTCCCGCCGGCGATCATGATGTCGGCCTCTCCACGGCGGATCGCGTGGGCCGCCTCGCCCAGGGCGTGGGTGCCCGATGCGCAGGCCGAGACCACGCCAAAGTTCGGCCCCCGCGCACCGTACTCGATGGCGACAAGGCCGGAGCACATGTTGATGATCAGCGAGGGAATCGTGAAGGGCGACACCTTCCGCGGCCCCCGGTCGAACATCACCTTGATCTGGGTGTCGTGGGTCTGCATCCCCCCGATTCCCGAGCCGATGATCACGCCGATGCGATCCCCGTCCTCGCGGGCCATGTCCAGGCCGGAATCCCTGACTGCCTGGCCGGCGGCGACAAAGCCGAAATGCGTCGAGCGGTCGTTGCGCCGCGTCTCCTTGGGGTCCATGTGCGCCGCCGCATCCCAGTCGCGGACCTCCGCGCCGATCTGGCAGGGATAGTCGGAGGGATCGAAATGGCTGACGCGATCAACCCCGGGGGTTCCGGCCAGCAGCGCGGCCCAAAAGGAGTCCGTGTCGTGCCCCAGGGCGGTCACGGCGCCAAGGCCTGTGACGACGACCCTGCGTGAAGACGGGACGGGATCCATCACCTTCCTCGGTCCAGATCCTGATCAGACTTAGGAGGATCCGGCCTTCGCCTTGATGTAGTCGATAACCTGTCCGACGGTCTGGAGCTTCTCGGCATCGGACTCGGGAATCTCTCCCTTGATCTCGTCCTTGAACTCCTCCTCAAACGCCATGATCAGCTCGACGGTGTCGAGCGAGTCGGCGCCAAGATCATCCAGAAAAGAGGCTGTGGGCGTGATCTGCTCCTCGTTAACGTTGATCTGGTTCACGATGATCTCCTTGACGCGTTGTTCGATGGTTTTTTGGTCAGCCATGGTTTGGGAGATTGGGGTGTGTGGTAGAGAGCCGAGGCTTCACATCGTCATGCCGCCGTCAACGGTAAAAACTTGCCCGGTGACGTATCCGGCCTGTTCCGAGCAGATATAAGCGGCCAGCGTCGCGATATCCGAGGCCTCGCCGAAGCGGCGCAGGGGGACGTGCTCGAGCACCTTCGCCGCGGCCTCCGGGTTGCCGACAAAGTCGGCGGTCATGTCCGTCCGGATGAATCCGGGGGCTATCGCGTTGACTGTCACGTTCCGCGAGGCGAATTCCTTGGCAAGGGACTTGGTCAGCCCGATCATCCCGGCCTTTGCCGCCGAGTAGTTGGCCTGGCCGGCGTTGCCGACAAGCCCGCTGACCGAGGAAATATTCAGGATCCGGCCCCAGCGCGCCCGGGTCATCGGCCGGGCCAGGTGCTTGGTCCAGTGAAAGCAGCTCGTCAGGTTGGTCGCGATCACGTCGTTCCAGTCGGCATCGCCCATCCGGAAGAGGAGGCCGTCGCGGGTGATCCCGGCAGTGTTGACCAGGATGTCGATGATCGGAAACTCGGCGAGGAGGGCCGTGGCGGCGGCGGCGACCGCGGCACCGTCGGCAACGTCAACCGCGCAGGCCTTGGCCCGGCCGCCGGCGGCGATGATGGCGGCGGCGGTGGCGCCGCAGGAGTCCGCCGACTTGGAAACGCAGATAACTGTGACACCTTGCAGGGCAAGGGTTTCAGCTATCGCCTTGCCTATGCCCCGGCCTGCGCCGGTCACCAGTGCGGTTCGTGAGTTGAAGGTGAGCATCGATGGATTGGGGAGCGGTCATTCCAGTCGCTAAACCGGGCCGTGGAAAGCCCAAACGCGCCGGCCGGGCCGGATCTCAGTAGACGTCCCTCTGGTAGCGCCGGTCCTTCTTCATCTGTTTGACGTACTCGACCGCCTGCTCGGGGCTGAGGGCACCCTGCGATGAGACAATGTCGTGGAGGGCCTTGTCGACGTCCTTGGCCATGCGCTTGGCGTCGCCGCACACGTAAAAGTGAGCCCCGGCGCTGATCCAGGCCCAAAGTTCGGCGGCGGACTCCCGCATCCGGTCCTGGACATAGACCTTGTTCGCCTGGTCCCGGGAAAATGCCGTGTCCAGCCGGGCCAGGTGGCCCGCGGCGATGAATTTCGGCCACTCGTCCTCGTAAAGAAAATCGGTCGCCCGGTGCTGGTCGCCGAAGAAAAGCCAGTTTCGCCCCTTCGCGCCGCTAGCAGCCCGGTCCTGGATGAAGGCGCGAAAGGGAGCCACCCCGGTCCCCGGGCCGACCATGATCGCATCCCTGGCACCGTCCTCGGGCACCCCGAAATGCGAATTGGAGACAAATACGGGGACTTGGGCGACGCCCAGCGGCGCGCGGTCGGCCAGGTAGCTGGACGCCACGCCCACCCGGTCGCGGTTGTTCGTCCGGTAGCGGACGATCGCGACGGTGAGGTGGACCTCCTGCGGATAAACCCGGGGCGAGGAGGCGATCGAGTAGAGGCGCGGCATCAGCCGGCGCAGGTGGTCGACAAACTCCTGCGGAGTGAGCCGGGCGCTGGGAAATTCCGCAAGCAGGTCCACAAATTCGCGCTCATCGAGAAAGGCGGTGAGCGCCTCCTTCGCCTCGGGAGCGAGCAGGGCGTCCAGCCGCGCCTTTTCTGACGGGTCTGCGGCCTTCGCGGCGAGGGTCTCGATCATTTTCCGGGTCGGCGCCGCGAGGGCGAGCCGGCCGGCGAGGGCCTCCCTCAGGGGCAGGGCCGCGGCGGCGCGGGGCAGCAGGACCGGCTCGGCGCCCGTCGCTCCCAGCCGCGCGAGGAGCTCGTCGACTTCCGACGGGCGGTTGGAGGGATAAACACCCAGGGAGTCGCCGGGCTCGTAGCCGATCCCGCTCCCGGCGATGGAGACAACGATGTGCCGCGTCTCCTTGCCCGAGCCAGGTTTTGTCAGGAGCCGGTTCTCGGTGATCCGAGCCGGAAAGGGATTGTCCTTTGAGAAACCGGAGGGGTCGGGGGTGCTCGACATCGGGCGGGATACTTTAGTGGAGATTTGGCGGTGTCGAGTCTGCAACCGGGCCAAATTCCTCCTGATTTTGAACAGGAAGCAGCGGGAAGATCGGAAGGACCTGACGGGGCGGGCCCAAAATCGGACGATGGAACCAAAGGTGTGCCGGGAATATCTCCCCGCTCTTCCCGTTCTTGTTCAAATCCGAGCGGATCGCAACGCGACTTGGACATTGAAAAGCCGCCTGCCGGCGTGGCACAATGGCCAATGCCTCCCGAATCCCTCCGCGTGCAAAAGTTCATCGCCGACTCGGGCCTGTGCTCGCGGCGGGCGGCGGAGGTCCTGATCGCGCAGGGCGACGTTTGGGTCAACGGGAAGGCTGCCCTCGCCGGGCAGAAGATCACCCCGGGCGTGGACAAGGTGGTCGTCTCCGGAAAGGTTGTCGGCGCGGCCGCGCAGCCACGGATGACGCTCGCGTTCCACAAGCCGCGGGGGCTGGTCTGCTCCAACAACGATCCGCTGAACCCGGACACGATCTTTGCAGCGCTGCCGCGGGAACTCGCAAAGTTCCGGTTCTTCTGCGCGGGTCGCCTTGACAAGGACAGCGAGGGGTTGGTGATCCTCACGACGGACGGCGCACTTGCCAACCGGCTGATGCACCCGTCAAACCTCGTTATAAAGCGATATCACGTAAGCCTTAAGGATAGATTTCCGTCTTCCAGGATCCCCCATCTCCTCAAGGGAGTGATGTTTGAGGGCGAACGCCTGAAGGTGGAGCGCGCCACCCTGGTCGCTCCCGGGCCCGACGGGCGGTCCACGGAGCTGGACGTGCACATGCACCATGGGAAGAAGCGCGAGATCCGCAGGCTTTTCGCCACCCTGGGTTTTGACGTCAAGCGGCTCACCCGCTACCAGATCGGCTCGATCAAGCTGCGGGGAATCCCATTGCGCGCGGCCAAACAACTTTCACAATCGGAAATCGAGCTGCTTTTTCGAACACCACGGTCCCATTAAAATGAAGCACCCCACCCTCACCGTACTGCTTTCGCTGCTGGCCGCAGCGCAGATCACGGCGCTGCGCGCCGCCCCCCTGGCCGAGACGACGGCGGTTCAGTCGCGCCCGGACGCCGCCGCGCCCGTCATCGGGACCCTGAAGGCGGGAACCGAACCGGTCGCCCCCGCCGCGGCCCCGGCCGCAACCCCGGACGGATGGATGGCCGTCACGGTCCCCGGGCCCTTTGAGGCCTATGTCCTCAACCGCGACCTCACCAAGGGCCTGGATGTGAAGGCGGGCAGCAAGCTTTACCTCCAGCCCGAGGAAACCGGCGCGGTGCTCACCACGATGTCGAAGGGCGACAAGGTGGAAATCACCGGTCTGCATGGTCGCTGGACCCAGGTCAGGCTCGCGAAGGACCTTGTCGGCTACATTCCCGCCGGTCAGGCGACCCCCGCGGCGATCAACGGCCCGGCGGCCGCGCCCGCGGTCCCCGCCCCCGTGCCGGTGGCCGCAGGCCCCGGCCGGCCGGCCCCGGGTTTCGCCCCGGGGGACAACGACGCCGATCTCTTTCCCCGGCTGCTCGAGGGCCGCTTCGTCTCGACGAGCAACTTCCTGCCCTTCCACAAGCCCTACGCCTGGCAGCTTGTCGACGAGTCGGGCACCCGGCGCGCCTACCTCGACGTGAGCAAGCTCCTGCAGACCGACCAGATCGACCGGTATGTGAACCGCGATGTCGAGGTTTCCGGCACGCTGACCGCGCTCCCGGACGGCCGCGACGTGGTCGTGTCGGTCCAGAGCATGTCGCTGCGCTGAGACCCGTGCCTTCATGCAACTCATCGACGGAAACCGGATTGCGGCGGACATCATTGCCGAGCTCAAGGCCGAGGTGGCCTCGCTTGGCGGGCGCAAGCCCTGCCTGGCACTGGTGAGGGTCGGCGACGACCCCGCCTCGGTGTCCTATGTGAAAAAGAAGGAGGCGACCGCCGCTGAGATCGGCGTCACCGGGCGGCTGATCCTTCCCCCGGCGACGATTTCCCAGGCGGGCCTGGAGGCCCTCGTGGAGTCGCTCAACCGCGACCCCGAAGTGGACGGCATCCTGGTCCAGTCGCCCCTCCCCAAGCCCCTCGACGAATCCGCTGTCTTCGCGCGGATCGCCCCGGGCAAGGACGTCGACGGGCTGCACCCGGTCAACCTGGGCAAGGTGGCGCAGGACGACCCGAGCGGCTTCTCCGCCTGCACGCCGGCGGGGATCATGGAACTGCTGGCCCGCAGCGGTGTGGACCTCAAGGGCAGGCATGTCGTGGTTGTCGGGCGCTCCCGGCTGGTCGGCAAGCCGGTTGCCCTCCTGGCGCTGCAGAAGCGGGCGGGCGCGAACGCAACGGTCACGGTCTGCCACTCGGCGACGCCCGACCTCGGCGCCTTCACCCGGCAGGCCGACGTCCTGATCGCCGCGATCGGCCGGGCCGACTTCGTGACCGCGGACATGGTGAAACCCGGCTCGATCGTGATCGACGTGGGGATCAACCGGATCGCCGACCCGTCCAAGAAATCCGGCTTCCGGCTCGTCGGCGACGTGGACTTTCCCGCGGTGGCGCCGCTCGCCGGCATGATCACGCCGGTGCCCGGCGGGGTCGGACCGATGACTGTGGCCATGCTGATGAAGAACACGGTCCTGGCCCACCGCCTGCACCGGGCCGCCGGTTAACCGGGGTTTCAGGGGCCGGAGGACGCTTTTGTCTTTCATTGTCAGCCGTTTCGCATTCGCATGCTCGCCTACCCATGCCGGCCCTGAAAATCCTGGTCATCGACGACCAGCCGATAAACGTGCAGCTTCTCAAGCGAAAGTTTGAGCGCGAGGGCCTGCAGGTGATCGCCGCGTACAATGGGCGGGACGGGCTTGCGCTGATCAAGAGGGACAAGCCGGACCTGGTGCTGCTGGACGTCATGATGCCCGACATGGACGGGATCGAGGTGTGCCAGCGGATGCAGGCCGACGAGGAGACCCGCGCGATCCCCGTCATCTTCATCACGGCGCGGACCAACAAGGAGAGCAAGCTGGAGGGCTTGGGCGTCGGCGCGGTCGACTATATCACGAAGCCGATCGACCTCGACGAGACGCTGGCCCGCGTCCAGACCCAGCTTCGCTTTGTGACGATCAACCGGGCGATGATCGACCTTCAGCGGCGCCTGGAGGAGTCGCGGCGAGCCGCGACGATCGGCGCCGTCACCGAGGGGATCGCCCACAACCTGAACAACCTCCTTGCCGTCGCCATCGGCAATCTCGACCTGATCAAGGTGCACCACGAGGACCCGGCCCAGGTGAAGAAGATTCTCCCGCACGTCGAGGCCGCCGTCCACCGGATCGTCATGATCATCCGGCAGCTCAGCTCGCTGGTCGTCAACACCCGCCCCACCCTGGTCAAGGCGGGCGTCGACCAGTTGATCGAGGGCGGCATCGCGCGTTTCCACCGGGACTACCGGAACACCGCGCCGGTCTCCGTGGACAATCCCCTGGGGGGAATGGAGGTCGAGACGAACACGGAGATTGTCGAGGAGGTGATTTCCCGGGTGCTGGTCAACGGGTGGGAGGCCTATGACAACGAGCCGGACGCGCCCCGCCCGCTTTCAATCAGGACGCGCCTGCTGGACCGCGGCGATGAGGGGCAGTTCGTGGAATTCGCCGTCGAGGACCGCGGCCACGGCATCGACCCGGCGATCGCAGACCAGCTCTTCGAGCCCTTTGTGAGCAGCAAGCACACTGTCGGCGTCGGGATGGGCCTGACCGTCGCGCGGCACGCGCTTCGAAACCTCGGCGGCGAGGTGACCGTCGCCAACCGCGCGGGTGGCGGGGCGAGCTCGATCCTCATCCACCCGACCCGGTGGCGGGAGACCCCGGGGAGCGAGAATGCCTAGGATCGCGTTCATCGGCGCCGGGCGGATGGCCGCCGCGATGGTCGAGGGGCTTCTCGCCCGGAAGTCGGCGCCGGCGGCCGACATCGGCGTGATCGGGGGCTCCGGGGCAAGCGCGCGCGACCTCGCGTCCCGCACCGGGGTGTCGTGCCCGCCATCGCTAACCTCCCTGCTCGAGGGCGCCGATGTGGTTGTCGTTGCATTCAAGCCCCAGCACCTGGCAGCCGCCGATCCCCGGCTCGCGGCGCTGACAGCCGGCCGGCTGGTGATCTCGGTCCTTGCCGGGAAACGGCTGGAAAGGCTCTCGGCGGTCTTTCCGGGGGCGAGGAACATCGTGCGCTGCATGCCGAATACCCCCGCCCGGATTGGCGCTGGAATCACCGCGTGGTGCGCGGCGGGGCCGCTCAACCCCGCCGACGCCGCGCTGCTCGCCTCGCTCCTCGGGGCCTTGGGAACCGCCGTCGAGGTGGACGAGTCGCAAATGGACGCGGTCACGGGCCTGAGCGGCAGCGGCCCGGCCTACGTCTTCGAGTTTGCGGCAGCGCTCCGGGACGGGGGTGTCGCCGCGGGCCTGAACCGCGCCGTTGCGGAGAAGCTGGCCATAGAGACGCTCCTGGGGGCCGCCCGACTGCTGGCGCGGGATCCGGCGGGCCCTGAGGCGTTGCGGGACCAGGTGACCTCGCCAAACGGGACGACGCTTGCCGGGCTGAGGCGGCTGGAGGCGGGCGCCTTCAGGGAACTCATCCGCGCGACGATCGCCGCCGCCGCCGCGCGTTCGCGCGAGCTGTCCGCGGAATCCTGAGCCATGGGCACCCTGGAAGGCCGCATCCTGGTGACCGGCGGGGCCGGCTTTATCGGCAGCGCGCTGGTCTGGGCGCTGAATGGCAGGGGATGCGACGATGTGGTCATTGCCGACTTTCGGGGGGCCGGGGAAAAGGACCGCAACCTGCGGCCGCTCCGGTTTTCCGAATTTGTCGAGGCCGACGCCTTCCGCGCGAAGATCGCCGCCAACCCCGGTGCATTCGGGCGCTTTTCAACGGTCTTCCACCTCGGCGCGTGCTCGTCGACGACGGAGACCAACGCGGCCTACCTGCGCGACAACAACTTCGAGTACACCCGGGAAATTGCCGCCTGGTCGCTGGCCGCCGGGTCCCGCTTCATCTACGCCTCCTCGGCCGCGACCTACGGGGACGGGATCGCCGGAATGGACGATCGCGACGGGAACCTCGCCCGGCTGCGACCGCTGAACCTCTACGGCGGGTCGAAGCAGGACTTCGACCTGCACGCCCAGGGGGCCGGCTGGCTCGACCGGATCGTGGGCCTGAAGTACTTCAACGTCTTCGGGCCGAACGAGGACCACAAGGGCGAGATGCGCTCCCTGGTCAACAAGGCCTACGACCAGATCCTCAGGACCGGGAAGGTGCGCCTTTTCAGGAGCGCGCGGGCGGACTACCGGGATGGCGAGCAGAAGCGGGACTTCCTCTATGTGAAGGACGCCGTCGAGATGACGCTCCACTTTGCCGGCGCCGGCAGCGCGGCCGCCGGGCTTTACAACATTGGCACCGGCCGGGCGAGGACCTGGCTCGACCTGGTGGGCGCGATCTTCGCCTCGCTGGGGCGGGCGCCGGAAATCGAGTTCATCGACATGCCCGCGTCGATCCGCGACCAGTACCAGTACTTCACGCAGGCCGACATCGGCAAGCTCCGCGCCTCGGGCTATTCCAAGACCGTGACACCGCTGGAGGACGCGGTGCGGGACTACGTGGCGAACTACCTGGTCCCCGGCAGGCGGCTCGGGGAATGAGGCGGGTTACTTGACGCCGAGCAGGTCGGCCTCCGACCACGCCTTGTGGTCGGCGGTCAGAGCGCGGATCTTCGCGACCTCGTCGGTGGAGATCGGCTTGGACTTGTTGCCCCACTCCTGGCGGACGTAGCTGAGGACGCCGGCGATCTGCTCGTCGGACCAGTTGAAGCCGGAGGAGCCGAAGGCCGGCATGACGGCCGCCCCAAAGGTCTTGCCGCCGACGTGCACGGGGCCCTGCAGGCCGTCCAGGACGATCCGCACCACGCGGGCGCCCGCGCCGTTCACCCACTCCGAGCCGGCCAGCGGCGGATAGGCTCCGGGGATCCCCTGGCCATTGGGCTGGTGGCAGGAATAGCACGCCCCGCCGGAATTGAACATGCGCCGCCCCAGGGCGATCGGGTCGGGCTTCAGGTCGACCGGCCCGGATCCGGTGGGGAGGAGGTTCTCGTTGAAGATCGAGCGGTCGAAGTGCCCGGAGTACCGGTTCAGGTAGGTGGCCGCGAACAGGACGCAGCCGCTGAGCACGAAGAGCATGACGAGCGGAAGCAGCCGATACTTGGCGCGGTCGTCCGGCTGGCGGCCCAGCAGCTTCTCGTGGGCTTCCAAAAGCTCGCCGTCGTTCATCGGGGCGCCCTCCGGTCGCGGATCTTTGTGGTCGGGAACGCTCATTTCTGCTCCGGGTTCTGCGCGGGCGCCGGCTTGGACTCGGGATAGTCGTAGGTGGTGTTAAGGCTGAGGAGGTAGGCCACCAGTTCCTGGGCGCGCCGGGTGGGGACGACCTGGCAGCCGGGCCGGGGACGGAGGCTCCCGGTCAGCCGCAGCGCGGCGGCGGACTCCTGGCCGACGATCCGGCGCGTCTCAAAGAGGAAGCGATAGGCGGGCATGCCCCCCTGCCCGGCATAGAGCAGGTTCATGAGGTCGGCCGCATCCGGGGCGCTCGGCTTGCGGCCGGCGAGGTTGGTGAGATCGGGGCCGTTCCGGGACGCGCCGAGCTGGACGGCCGCCTGGTAGATGTAATCGCGCGCGACGCTCTGGCGCTCGCCCCATCCGCGGGCGACATCGGAGCCGAAATCGGGCCGGCGGACCTGCTGGGTGTGGCAGGACGAGCAGAGAAGCTCGCGGTAGACGATCTGGCCCTCCGCGGCGATGCCGGGCTGCCTCCGGGGATAGGAAAGGCTGTCGTTTGCGTCGTAGTACGCGGGAAGAGCGCCGAGCTGGGCGTTGGAACCCAGGACGATGCCCGCCCAGGAGAACAGCAGGGCGGCGAGGATCCCGAGGAGAAAGAGGGGGCCGTTTTTCATGACGAAAGCGCCTCCGCCGCCGCCCTGAGCCGGCCGCAGCCGACGGTCATCGCAAAGTTGATCGCGAGCAGGATGTTGCCGAGAAGCAGGGTTGCGTGGGCCACCGATCCGACGGAGAGCCAGGGGTGGACATCCGTGGCGATCGCGGCAAAGGACACGCCGGCGGTTGAAAGGTCGGAGCCCTGGACGATCCCGGCCCCGGCCGTCCCGACGACGAGGAGGACGATCCCAATGCAGGAGAGTATCAGGTGCCCCCGGGCAAGGGACGCCGAGGCCCAGGCCCGCCCGGCGAGGCGCGGTAGGGCATAGTAAAGGGTGCCGAAGAGCATCATCGTCACCCCCCCGTAGACGGCGAGCTGGCGCTGCGCCTCATCAAACCAGGTGAACTGGATCGCGGCGGCCACCGACCGGATCCCGGTGACCGAGTCGACCGCGCCCCCGAGGACGTAGGCGGCGAGCCCGAAGGAAATGAAGGCGAGCGAACGGCCGCCCTCGCGGTCCGCCGGGTTCCGGGTAAAGGCCCCGCCGAGGTTCAGCAGCACGATAATGTAGTGCGGCAGCAGGAGGACCGAGGCGACGATGGCTATCGTGGGGATCCATGCCGGGACGGGCCCGCCGATCAGGTGCCGGCCCCCGGTCCATCCGCCGATGAAGATGAGAGACCAGAATCCCAGGAGCGCGAGGTCGTATCCGGGGATCACGCGACCCGTTACGCGGGGCACGACGTAATAGGCGCCGGCGAGGGCGATGGGCGCCATCCAGAGTGTCCACAGGCTCTGCGCATACCACCCTTCGACGATTGCCTGGAGGACGCCGTGGACGGGGGCCCACACGAGCATCACCTGGGCGACCGAGAATATCCAGGGGAAGAGAAAAAGGAGGGCGACGCCGTACCATTGCGCGGCATAGAGCGAGGGGCGGCTGCGGCCGCACCAGGCAAGGACGCCGGCAACCGCGATGGAGGCATAGGCGGCGAGCATCAGGGGCTGGATGTGCCCGGGGATCTGGAGGCTCGTGAGCGCGGTGGCGCTGCCGGTTGCGATTCCGACCATTCCGGCGGCGACGGCGATGTTCCAGAACAGCGCGCCGACGCCCATCCAGTTCGCGGCCCTGAGCGGGTGGCCGCCGAGGCGGCCGAGGATCCACGTGACGAGCGCCAGGCCGCAGTTGGCTATCCAGCCGTAGGTGAACGCCGTGTCCTGCAGGGCGCGGGTGTGGCCGTAGGTGAGGATCGGGCAGCCCGCCATGAAGGCGGGCGTGTGGGCCTGGACGCCCGCGATGAACGCAAGGGTGCCGCTCACGAGCAGCCAGGCCAGCGAGAAGGCGAGCAGCAGGACGATCGGGCAGCGCCCGGTCGCCTCGACCGGGGTCTCGTCATTCGGGTTCGCCTGGGGATTCGCGGAGGTCATTTCTTGGTGTTATAGGCCTGCACGGTCAGCTCCATCGCGCGATCGATCGGAAGGCGGACGATCCCCGCCTTCTGGTCCACCCACCCGTAGGTGGAGGCCTGTTCGGACTGGCGGGCGCGCAGGTCGGCCAGATAGGCGGCGCGGCCCTGCGGGGTGGCTTCCCACGCCATGTCGGCGGGCAGCCGCTCCGCGGGCAGGAACTGCGGGGCCGGAGGCCGGTGCGACGCGTAGCCGGCGTAGGCGATGTAGATGAACACCGCGAAACACGCGAAGAGCGCGACAATTGTCGCGAGCGAAACCGGCCGTGGGACTGGATCCTGCGGGTCACTCATGGTGGGTGAGGCATTCGCCGATGCGCGGGTCCCTGATGGGGATCAGCTTGGTTGTCGTGAAGCTGCGCAGGTAGGCCCAGATGCAGATGCCGCCGATGCCGACGGCCGAGGTGACGGCCCAGAGGAGCCCGAGCGAGAAGAAGGGAAGCGGGTTGCCCACCCCGTCCTTCACCGCCGGAAGGATGTTCCAGCACAGGTCGATGAAGATCACCCCGAGGATCCACAGGGCGATCCGCCGGATGATGCGCGGGGTCACCTTGTAGCGGTACGAGAGCAACGCGAGGAAGGGCAGGAGGAAATGGCCGAAGACAAGCACCATGCCCACCCACTTCCAGTCGCCGTACTCGCGCAGGTTGTACCAGAAGGTCTCCTCGGGAACGTCCGCGTTCCAGATCAGGAAGTACTGGGAGAACGAGATGTAGCCCCAGAAAACGGTGAACGCCAACATCATCTTGCCGATGCTGTGCCAGGTGTCCTCGTGGATGATCCCGCGGTAGTCGCCGCGGTTCAGGAGCCAGACCATGATCAGCACGCCGAAGGAATACGCCCCGCGCATGCAGTTGGCGAAGTACCACACCCCGTACATGGTCGAGAACCAGTGGTATTCCAGGCTCTTGATCCAGTAGACGGCGGCGAACGTGAGGGTGAGCGCGACCAGCGGCAGCCCGAATCCGGCCGTCACGCGGCTCTGGAGGGTCCACTTGCGGTCGCCGTCGGAGTCCTGGGTGAACGACGCCTTCCTGAGCCTCGCGGACAGCCAGACCCAGACCGCGAAGAAGGCGGCGGTGGCGATGGACAGGGCGCGCAGGTTGAGGAAACCGGACTTTTTTGCATAGACCATGTCCTGGCCGACCGTCACGCCCTTGGGGAGCATGAGATGCCCGGGGTTCATCCACGGCCAGATGGTGTCGCGGTGGCCGAACCAGGTGACCAGGAGCAGCGGCAGGAAGAGGAGGGCGAGCCACTTGAAGGCAGCCAGGGCGTGCTCGAACTGCCGGCGGATCACGGTCGACCACATCGCGTCGAAGATGTGGTGGATGAGGACGAGCAGGAGCATCCCGATCGCGATCGCGGTCCAGAACGATATCCCGACCAGCCACGAGGTGGCGACGATGTGGGCGCCGGAGATCCAACCGCCCACGGCGGTCGCCGCGATGCCGGCGATGCCGATGCGAAGGGCCGTGCCGGTCCCGCCCGGGGTTGCGGGGGGGGACGCGGGCGCGGATGCGGGGGCGGCTGGATTGCTCATTTGAGTCCGAGATCCTGGCGGTGAGCGGGGGGCACGTCGGCGACGGTTCCGGTCCGGGCGCGCTGGAGGGCGCGCACGTAGGCGACCACCGCCCAGCGGTCCGCCGGCACGAGCTTGTCCGCGTACGGGCTCATGTTGTACGCGGGGGCCTTTCCGTTGGTGATCGTGTCAAACACCTGGCCGTCGGGCATCGCGCGGATCCGGTCGTCGTGGTAGCTCGGCGTGGCCCCCATCCCGTAGCGCTTCGTGATCCCGTTGCCGTCGCCCACGGCCCCGTGGCAGGGCTGGCAGTAGATCGTGTAGCGGTCGCGGCCCCGATCGAGCAGGGCGGCGTTGACGACAATCGCCGCGGGAAGCCCGCGGATGAAGGTTCCGTCGGGGTTCCGGCCGAAATAGAGGGCGCCATCCGATCGGAGGGCCTGGCCGGCCGGCCCGAACCCGGAGGGAACGGTCCCGGGCGGCGGCATCCGGTCGGCGCGTCCGTCGGCGAAAAACGCGCTGGGTCCCTGCGGCTTGTATTTTTCCTGGTGCTTCATCCCGGGGAAGAGCCACTCGGGGAAGACATCGATGGGCGGCTGCGTGAAGCGCCCTCCCCTGAAGCCGAGGATCGAGACGGCCAGCAGGACGACGAAGGCGGTGACCAGGTAAACGGTGCGCATGGCTCAGTCTTCCAGCTCCGTGATGTCGCGCCCGCCGATGTTCTCGAGGAGGGCGCGCGTGTTGATGGCGTCGAAGCGCGGATCGCGCGCCTCGATCACGATGAAGAACCGGTCGTCCATTCCCCGGCCGATGTCCTTGTGCTTCAGGACGGGGTGGTAAAGCTTGGTCAGCCCGTTCAGGAAGAACATGCCCCCGATCGTGGCGAAGGCCGTGAAGAGGATCGTCAGCTCGTAGGAGACCGGGAAGGCGTAGAGCGGGCTGAAGAAGGGCTTGCCGCCGACGACCAGGCGGTAGTCGAAGCCGTTCATGTAAAAAATCATCGACATGCCCGTGCAAAAACCGGTGATCCCCCCGGCAATGGAGATTCGCGGCACGATCGAGCGGCGCAGGCCCATCGCGCCGTCCAGGCCGTGGACGGGCATCGGGGTGATGCAGTCCCAGCGCTTGTAGCCGGCGTCGCGCACCGCTTCCGCCGCGTGGTAGATCTCCGGGGCGGTCTCAAATAGGGCGATCAGGCCGTAGGTTGCCATGGGGTTGGGAGGGTTCGGGTCAGGCGCCCGCGGAATGGGAGTGGCCGGTGTGGTGCGGGTCGGCCTGCGGGGTCACCGCCTTGAGCTCGGCCATGGCCATGACCGGCAGGAACCGGACGAAGAGCAGGAAGAGGACGGAGAAGACGCCGAAGGTCCCGATAAAGGTGAAGATGTCGACCACCGTGGGCGAGATGTAACCCCAGCTCGAGGGCAGGAAGTCGCGGGTCAGGGAGGTGCAGATGATCACGAAGCGCTCGAACCACATTCCCAGGTTGACGAAGAGCGAGAGGATCCAGACCAGCGTCGTGTTCTGGCGCACGGACTTGAACCAGAAAAGCTGCGGCGTGATCACGTTGCAGCTGATCATGATCCAGTAGGCCCAGGCGTAGGGGCCGAACGCGCGGTTGATGAAGGTGAAGCCCTCGTACGGGTTTGCCCCGTACCACGCGATGAAGAACTCCATCGCGTACGCGTAGCCCACCATAGTGCCGGTCGCCAGGGTGATCTTGCACATGCAGTCGATGTGGTACTGCGTGATCAGGTCATCGAGCTTGTAGATGGCCCGCAGGGGCAGCATCAGCGTGAGCACCATGCCGAAGCCCGAGAAGATGGCGCCGGCGACGAAGTACGGGGGAAAGATGGTGGTGTGCCAGCCCGGGATCAGCGACACGGCGAAGTCGAAGGACACGATCGTGTGCACGGAGAGCACCAGCGGGGTCGCGATCCCGGCGAGGATCAGGTAGGCCATCTCGTAGTTTGACCAGGCGCGGGCGGAGCCGCGCCAGCCCATGGCGAAAAATCCGTAGAGCCGGGCCCGGACGTTCTTGCCGACCGAGGCGAAGCGGTCGCGCAGGGTGGCAAGGTCGGGGATCATGCCCACGTACCAGAAGAGCACCGAGACGGTCCCGTAGGTGGAGACCGCGAACACGTCCCACTCCAGCGGCGAGCGAAACTGGGGCCAGATCGTGTTGGAATTGGGGATGGGGAAAAGGAACCAGGCGTACCAGACCCTCCCGACGTGGAAGACCGGGAAGATGCCGGCGCAGACGACGGCGAAGATGGTCATCGCCTCGGCGGCCCGGTTGATCGAGGTGCGCCACTTCTGGCGCAGCAGGCAGAGGATGGCCGAGATGAGGGTCCCGGCATGGCCGATGCCGATCCAGAAGACGAAGTTCACGATCGGCCAGCCCCAGTTGACCGGCGAGCGGTGTCCCCAGACCCCGATGCCGACGGCCACCGCGTAGCTGATTCCCGCCACCGTGAAGCAGGCCATGAAGCAGGCGACCGCGAAGCACCACCACCACCAGACCGGCGTCTTTCCCTCGACGATGCCGCAGATCTTCTCGGTGATCCAGGAAAAGCTCCGGTTGTTCTCAACCAGGGCGGGCCGCGGCAGGGAGACCGGCTTGACCTCGGCGAGGATCGCGGGGGCGGAAACGGTGTTTTCTGCGTGGGCCATCAGGTGCTTTCTCCTTCGTTGAATCCCGCGGGATGGTTCTTCAGGTTGTGCTCGGTGCGGCTGTAGGGCAGCGCGTGGTAGTCGGGCATCCGGGGATTGGGATTGCGGATCTTTCCCAGGTAGGTTGTCCGGGGCCGGGTGTTGAGATAGCCCAGAAGGGCGTAGTCCTGCCCGAGCGCCTTGGCCTGCGAGACGGCGCTCTGCGGGTCGAGGATGTTGCCAAAGACGATCGATCCGGCGGGGCAGGCCTGCTGGCAGGCGGTCTTGATGACGCCGTCGGGAACGACCACGTCGCCGGGGTTGCCCGCCTGCGCGGCCTTCACCTTCCACTGGATCTTCCCGTTCTCGACACGCTGGACGCAGTAGGTGCACTTTTCCATCACACCGCGCATCCGCAGGGTGACCTCGGGGTTCTTCGCCATCTTCACGAGCTCGGGCATTCCGCTCGGACCGAGCGGCCCGAGGTAGAAGTTGTCGATGTGGCGCTTGTTCCAATCGAAGTAGTTGAAGCGCCTCACCTTGTACGGGCAGTTGTTCGCGCAGTACCGGGTCCCGATGCAGCGGTTGTACGCCATGACGTTGATGCCTTCCTCGTCGTGGACCGTCGCGTTGACCGGGCAAACCATCTCGCAGGGCGCCAGCTCGCACTGCACGCATCCGACCGGCTGGAGCGAGACCTGCGGATTCTCCGGGCTCTCGCGGTTGCCATCGCCGCCGAAGGCGCCGCCCTCGGCCTTGCCGTCGGAGTAGTAGCGGTCGAGCCGTATCCAGTGCATCACCCGGCCGCGGATCACCTGGTCCTTGCCGACGATCGGGATGTTGTTCTCCGCCTGGCAGGCGACGACGCAGGCGTTGCAGCCCACGCAGGTGTTCAGGTCGATGCTCATCCCCCACTGGTGGACGCCGTCGAACTTCGGGGTGACGTAGAGGGATCCGCCGCGCGGGATCTCGGTCGCCCTCTGGGCGGGGGTCATCGCCTCGCCTTGGGGACCGAGGACCGATGGGGTCTCCGCCTCCATCCCCACTTCCTTCACGAAGGCCGGATTCTCGCGGTATTCGTCAAAGTTGGCCTCCCTGACCAGGTCGCGCCCCTCCATCGACCAGTGCTCCTGGGTGTTCGCCAGTTGGACGCTCTCGCCGGTGAGCCGGATTGTGGCGCCCGTGGCGATCCAGGGGTTCGCGCTGTCCCGCACGGCGTAGGCGCTGAATCCCGCCCCCTGCCCTATCCGGCCGGTGACCGTCCGCCCGTACCCGAGCGGCAGGACGATCGTGTACCTGGCCAGTCCGAGCTGGATGTGAAGGGGCCCGCGGACCGTCCGGCCGCCGAGGGTCACCTCGGCGATCGGTGATGTCTCCCTGCCCTTCTCAAAATCCTGGGTCTCGTCGCGGGTGATCTGCAGGGCGGAGCCCTTCGAGCCGATCCCCAGTTCGCCCGCCAGGCGGGGGCTGATCAGGATCGCGTTGTCCCAGGCGATCTTGGTGACCGGGTCCGGGCATTCCTGGAGCCACCCGTTGTTCGCGAAGCGCCCGTCGTCGGTCTTGAAGTCGGCGACGAAGCGGACCTCAAGGTTGGAGCCGGAAAGCGCGGGGAGCGCGGAGGCCGGGTTGTTCGGCAGCCCGGCCGGGTCGAAATCCGCCGTGACCGTCGCGTACCCGGAACCCGCGAGGAACCCGTCGTGGAGAAAGCGCTGGAATGCCGCGTCGGGATCGCCCCCGGCCAGCCCGGTCACCGTTGCGCGGACCAGGGCATGCGGATCGGGATTGTCCTCCCCGGCGATGCGGGCGATGACCTCGATCTCGGTAAGTCCGCCGAAGAGCGGAAGGATCATCGGCTGGACCGGGACGACGGTGCCGTCGTCGGTCCGGGCGTCGCCCCACGACTCAAGGTAATGGGCCGCGGCCAACCGCGTTCCCGCGAGGGTCCCGGTCTCGTCGACGTGGAGCCCGAGGCGGACAACCTCGCCGACCGACTGCTGCAGCGCGGGCCAATTGAGGTCCGCGGGCGCGTCGTAGGCGGGATTGCCGCCGAGGATCACGAGGGTCTTGACCGAACCGGCGCGGATCGCCGCGGCCAGATCGGAGAGGGAGGCCGCATCGGAAGGGGCGACCTCCAGGAGCTCGATCGTGCTCCCAAAATTGTTGAGGGCCGCGTTCATCGCGTGCGCGATCCCGTGGACCTCCGCGGGGAGGTGCGCCCCGGCGATGACCAGGCTCTCGCCCTTGAATGCGGACAGGTCCGCCGCGCAGGCGTCGATCCAGGCCGGGTCGACGTCCAGGCCGGCGGCGAGCCTCGAGTACGATGCATCGCCGGTCACCCGGGCGGCCACCGCGGCCGCAAAGGCGAGCATATGGCTGCTGGCCAGCGGCAGCCGATGGTCGGCCATGCAACCGGCGAGCGATAGCGAACTCTCCGCGGCGTAAAGCCGGTTCATCGAGTCGTCCTTGCCCGTCACCCTCCGCCCCTTCGCGAAATCGCGGGTGTAGAGGAGCGAGCCGGACTCGGCGTGGAAAAAGTCCGCGTCGATCGAAAGGATGCGCTTTGCCCGGGCAAACCGGTGGATCGGGCGGACGCCGCGGTGGAAATGTCTCTGCGCGGCCGCCACCTGCGCCGCGTCGGAAATCGGCTCATACTCGGCCCAGGTCGCCTTCGGAAAGCGGGCGCGCAGGCGGCCCAGCAGCCGGGCGCGCGTCGGCGAGGACGATTCACCGGCAAGAAAGGCGAGCCCGGCGCCGCCGGAGGCGGCGTGGGCCGAGCCGATTCCCGCAAGCAGGTCGTTGACCGCGCTCGCGGACAGGACGGCGCCGTTGCGGGCATGCGCGGTCGCGCGGTCCGGGTCGTAAAGGTCGAGGATCGAGGCCTGGGCGATCAGGGAGCTGACGCCGCCAAGGGGCTCGTAGCCGGGGTTGCCCTCAAGCTTGGTCGGCCGGCCCTGGTGGGTCTCCGCCAGGAGCGGAATTGCGGACTTCCGCAGGGGCATCGACGTGGCGTAGTAGAGGGGCAGACCGGGAATGACTCCCTCGACCGAGCGGCCGAAGGGCAGGATGTTGCTCTCCGGCCGCCGGCAGCCCGCCAGCCCCGCGCCGCCCAGGGCGAAGGAGGCGGCCATGATCTTCATGAAGTGCCTGCGATCGACCCCGTCGAGCGTCGACGCGCCCTCCGGGAACTCCCGCTCAAGCTGCGCCTTGAAGCCGGGGGTGGCGGCGAGCTCGTCCAGGCTGCGCCAATACCGCGGGCCGCTGGCATCGTTCCTGGGCGGATGGGTGATCTTGCGTTTCATCGATGGCAGCCGGAACAGGTTTGGGGAGGCTTCACATTCCAGTCGTGCACGAACCGCTCGCCCATCTCGCGCTGGGCCTCCGGGCTCGGGGCCTTCCAGGCCAGGTTGGTCACCTCGCTGCGGGGGCGCAGGTGGGCCGCCGGGTCCCGGTGGCATTGGAGGCAGAAGCCCATGCTGAGCGGCTTGGCGTGCTCGACGACCTCCATCTGGTCGATCCGGCCGTGGCACTCCACGCAGCTCACCCCGCGGGCGATGTGCACGGCGTGGTTGAAATAGACGTAGTCGGGAACCTGGTGGACCTGGATCCAGGGAACGGGCTGGCCGGTCGCGTAGCTCTGCCGGACGATCGCCAGCAGCGGGCTGGTCGTCTTTATCTGGCTGTGGCAGTTCATGCAGGTCTGCGCGGTGGGCAGATTGGCGAAGCCGGAGCGCTCCACGTAGCTGTGGCAGTACCGGCAGTCGATCCCGAGCTGCCCTGCGTGGAGGGCGTGGCTGTAGGGCACGGGCTGGACAGGGGCGTACCCCACCCGCGTGTACTTGGGGGTCATGTAGTAGATGGCCCCGGCCGTCGCGGTCCCTGCGAGCACGAACAGGTACACGATGATCTGCAAAGGCAGCCTGTTCGATGATTTGGGAAAGAGGTTGGACATGGTCCCTGGAGTAGAGTCCCCGCGAAACAAGGCGGGGCGGTTTGGGTTGTAAACCAAAATTTCCAGTCGAAGTGCATTTAAAGGCGAAATAAGTCCGCGCGGGCCGCCAATGCGCCGGGCTAATCCCCCCGGTAAGAGCGTCTAAACAAAGACGCCGTCCTGCATCGGGAGCCGGTGATCGCAGCGCCCGGCGATATCCGGGTTGTGGGTCACCAGCACGACGGCCTGCCCGTTTTCCTTCGCCAGCCGGGTAAGCAGGTCGAAGACCAGGGTCGAATTGCGGACGTCGAGATTCCCGGTCGGCTCGTCGGCAAGTATGATCGAGGGCTCGTTTGCCAGCGCGCGCGCGATCGCGACGCGCTGCTGCTCGCCGCCGGAAAGCTGGGATCCGAGCCGGTGGCCCTTGTCGCCAAGGCCGACCGAATCGAGGAGATGGGCGGCCCGTTCGGCCATCGCCGCCTGCCCGAGCCGGCCGCGTTTGCGCATGGGCATCATCACGTTGTCGAGGGCCGAGAAATCCATCATCAGGAAGTGGAACTGGAAGACGAAGCCGATGTGCTCCCCGCGGGCGGCCGTCCGGTCGGCGTCCCGCGTGTGGGACATCAGCCGGCCGTCGATCCAGATATCGCCGCTGTCCGGCACGTCCAGCAGCCCCAGCAGGTAGAGCAGGGTCGACTTGCCGCAGCCCGACGGGCCGACGATCGCGTACACGTGGCCGCGCTGCGCCTCAAAGGACACCCCCTTCAGGACCTTGACCCGGCCCTCCCCCTGCCCGAGCGAGCGATGGAGGTCGGCGCAGCGGAGGGCCGTTCCGGACCGGACGGCACTGGTCACTGGGCTGTCCCCCTTATGATGTCGCCGGGTTCAAGCCGGGCGGCCCGCCGGGAAGGCAGGAGGCTGGCGAACATGACGAAGGCGACGGCCGTGCCCACCGCGCCGACGTAGTGCCAGATGGAGTAGTTCACGATGAAGTGGTCGGTCGAGAATATGCCCCGGATCTGCAGGGGCATGCGCGATACCGCGAGGGTGACCGACCAGCCGAGCAGGCACCCGCCCGCGCAGCCGATGGCCAGGACGATGACCGCCTGCCAGAGGAAGATGCGCGAGATATCCTGGCGGGTGTAGCCCATCGACCTCAGGATCGCGATGTCCTTGGTCTTTTCCATCACGACCATTGCCAGCGTGTTGAACATGGCCAATGCGGCGATGACGGTGAAGACCGAAACGGTGATCGCCGTCGACACGCTCAGGGCCGTGAACACCTGGAGCCAGGTCTTCTCCCGGTGCTGCCACGATGCGACGCTGTGCTGCAGGGCTTGCTGCATCCAGCCCGCATCCCGTTCGGCGCGGTCCCGGTCGTACAGGCTGACCTGCAGATAGGAGGCGCCGGTGGGCTTGCGGAGCAGCGAGCGGGCCTCCTCCATGTTCAGGTACAGCCGGACCCGGTCCACGTCCTCGATCCCCGTCTCGTAGATCGCCCCCACGCGGTACCGGTGGGTCACCCCCTCGGATTCCAGCTGGAACGAGTCGCCGACCTTCAGCTGGAGGCGCTCGGCCATCTCCCGGCCCAGGAGCGCCAGCCCGGGATTGATGCGGAAGTCCAGGAGGGAGCCCCGGACAATCTGGCTGCCGAGATCGGAAACCCTCAGGTGGTCGTCGAGGTGGATGCCATAGACCTGGATCGCGTCGGTCTTGAAGGAGCTGCGGATCGTCGCCTGCCCGTGGATGACCTCGGAAACCGCAGCCACGTTGGGGAAGGTCCGGAGCATGGCCCGGAGCTGCCCGGGGTAGTCGATGCCCGCGATGTAACGGCGGCTGTTCTGGACCTGGATCTCAAAGGGCGAGCCGTTCCCGCCCGCGGCGATGCTCTGCATGCTCGACTGCATCCGGTCCTGGATGCGCACCGCGCCGTCCGTGCCGAGGATCGTCTTGATGAAGTAGTTCTTGAACCCGCTGGTCGTCGCCTGCGTGACGATGAACAGCCCCACCCCAAGGATGATGCACGCAAGGCTCATCATCATGGAGCTCTTCTTCGCCGTCAGGAAGCGAATGGCGATGCGGACGTTTGGCGACATGACAAACGGCTGGCTACCGGGCGACCTCGGAGGGGGCCTCCTGGACGCGGACCCGGTCGCCCGGGTTGAACCGCTCGAGCTCGTCGACGATCACGGACTCGCCGGGCTCGAGCCCGGCGAGGATCTCGGCGCCGCGCGACCACTGGTAGCCGACCGTCACGCGGCGAAGCGCAACGGTCCCGTCCTTCACGACGAAAACGCTCCGGCCGTCCAGGTCGAACACCGCCCGCCGGGGCACGATGGCCTTCGCCGGCCGGCGGCCGACGGTGATGATGACCTCCCCGTTGATGCCGGGAACCAGCGGGTGCGCGGCGTCCATCGTCACGTCCAGGTGCACGAGGTGCCGCTGGGTCTCGGCGTCGGCGGTCGGCAGGATCTTGGACACCGTCGCGGGGAATTCCGTGTCGCCGTAGGGCAGGAAGGTAACGTTCGCCTGCTCCCCCACCCGGATCTGCGCGAAATCCTCCTCGCTGATCTTCCCCTCGACCACCCTCTGGGATGAAATCAGGGTGGCGACGGGCTGGTCCAGGGCGACCAGGTCCCCGGGGTGCGCGTAGACCTCCGAGACGACGCCGTCGAGCGGGGAGCGGATGATCATCTTGTCGAGCTTGCGCTGCTCGATCGCCAGGTCGTTGGCCAGGGTGTCGAGGGTCTTCTTGCGCGTTATCCGCTCCATCTGGAGATCCTGCTCGAGCACCATCAGCTCGCGGCGCCGGTCGGCCAGGTCCTTATCCGAGTAGAGGCCCAGGCGGTTCAGGCGCTCGGAGTTCGCGAGATCCGCGCGCTTGGAGTCGAGCGCGAGCTCCTTGGAGTGGTCGGCCTCATAGGTCGCCTTCATCGCGGCGAAATCGATCTGCTTCTGCTTGAGCAGGAGCAGGGTGTCGGCGGGGTCCAGCTCGGCGAGGACGTCGCCCTGCTTCACCGGCTTGCCCGGATCGATGTTGAAGTTGCGCCGCAGCACCCGGCCGCCGGTCTCGGTGGTGAGCTTCTGGGCGTACGCCTCCACGACGGTCACGCTCCCCGGCTTGGCGTCGAGGGCGTCGCCCGGCACGACCGGCTCCACCGTCGCCACGGGCCGCATCATGACGATCAGCAGCGCGGCCGCGGCGGCGACGAGCCCGAGGACGGCCGCCACCTTCAGACCGAGACGAAAATTAACGGAGGTTGCGGACATAATGGATGGGCAGGCTGTTCATCGCCGGGTCCGCGCCGGCAAGCGACACGAAATCGCCCCAGGAGGAGAGAAAGTCGGCGCGGGCGCTGTCGAGCGCCGTCTCGCTCACGTAGAGCGAGTTTCCGGCCGCGACGAAGGCGTCGCGCGGCGCATTCCCCAGCTTGAACTCGGACTGGACGTGATGGAAGTAGCCATCGGCCATCGCGTGCAGGCGGTCGGCGATCTGCAGGGCGCGCCAGGCGAAATCGACGCCCCGGCGGGAATTCTCCGCCTGGTCCAGCGCGTTCTCCGTGGCTATCTCGAGCTGGCGCTCCCAGTACCGCTTGTAGGCAAGGGCCTGGACCTTGGCCCAATGGGTCTCCAGGCCGTCGAAGAGCGTCCAGTTGGCGTTGACGTAGTAGCTCTTGTTCGTGACCAGGGTCTGCTGGACGCTTTGGGCGGTGGCGTAGGTGTTGTTCTGCTGGCTGATCCCGGCGGTCGCGAAGAACTGCGGGAGGAGTTGCACCCGCGCCATCCGGTAGTTCAGGTCCGCCTGGCGGATGTTCAGGGATGCGACCTGGGCCTGGTAGGTGCCCCGGGCCCCGTCGCCCATGAGGGCGGCGAGGAGGCGGTTGGCCGTCTCCGGGGCGTAGCGCGGCGCCGGTATCCCGGCGGGAATCGACGCCTCGGGGATGTCCGTCATCCCGACCTGGCGGGCCAGCGTGCGCCGCGCAAAGGCGAAGGCCTGGTCCTCCCTGTCGACCCCGAGCTGCCGTTCATCGGCATCGAGCTCGACCGGACCGATGTCGCTCTGCGCTATCGCGCCCCGCTTCAGGCTGTCGCGCGCGACGGCAAGGGACTCGCGGCTCGCGTCGAGCTGGTTGCGCGCGTTGCGCAGGTCGGTTCCCTGCACCACCAGCGCCATGTACTCCCGGCGCAGCGTGCCGGCGAAGCCCCGGTAGGCCTCCGCGTAGTTCCGCTCGGCGATCAGCTCCGCGGTCTTCTGGACCTCAAGCTGGTCCTTCAGGCGGCCCCACTGGAACAGGTTCTGGCGGATCGTGCCGCTGTAGACCAGGCCGTTTTCCCCGTTGCTCGCGCCGCTGTTCCCGGAGACGGTCTCGACGGACTTGCCGTATGCCGGGCCCACCGCGATGTTGGGCAGCAGCGGCGCGACCCCGCTCATCCCGCGCTGCGCATCGGCGACGGCAACCAGGAGCTCGGCGGCGATCATGCTCGGGGACTGGTGCAGCGCCCGGTCCAGGATCCCCTGCAGGCCCGGGAGGTAGTCCTCGGGCATCGTACCGGCGACCGCGGGCTCGGTCGCGCGCAGGGGGGCTGCCAGGGACAGCAGGGCGAGGAGAAGAAGCCCGCGGCCTGCCCGCTGGGCGGGCGGGGTGATTCGGATCGGCATCGATGGCGGGGTTGGTGAAAGAAGGGCTAGAGCGGGGGATTTCCGCGGGCTTGGCAATCCAGAAAATCTCCCCCCACCGACGGACCGTGAATCTCACCCCGGGTTGCAGAAAAGTTTTTCGGCGTTTCCACCGAGCAGCGCGCCGAGCTCCTCCCCGCGGAGGCCCGCGCCGCGGGCCTCCGCCAGCAGGCGCTCCATCCCCGGCTCGCGGTCCAGGCCCGGGTGGTTGTTCAGCGGGAAATCGGAACCGAAGAGGACCCGGTCGGCCCCCACCGCGCCGATGAAGCGGCGCCAGATCCCGGGATCGGCGACCAGCGGGGAGGCGGCCGTGTCGTAGTAAATGTTCGACGGCGCCGCCGCGCCGGGGAGGCGCAGCGGCAGGAGCCCGCCCCAGTGCGCGAGGACAAAACGGACGCCGGGGTGGTCGGCCGCCAGCCTGACAAAGTCCGCGAGGGGGGTTTCCACGCGCCCCGGGTAGGCGCGGCCCGCCGGGTCCGTGACGTGGAGGGTGACCGGCAGGCGGAGGGCCGCCGCCTCCGCGAGCACCTCGGAAAAGACCGGGTCCCGCGCCGCGTATCCCTGCGAGTGGGGCGAGAGCTCTCCCAGCCCGCGGAGACCCTCGGACCAGGCGCGCCTCACCTCCAGCAGGGCTGCCTCCCGGCCCCCGCCCGGGTGAAAGGTGGCGACGGCGGAGAGCCGGTCGGGATGGTCCCGGATGCAGGCGGCATAAAACCGGTTCTGCCGCGCGCAGGACGCGGGGTTTTGCCAATACCAGCCCTGCAGCACCGCGCGGTCCACGCCCGCCGCGTCCATGGCCGCCAGAAGCCCGTCGAGCCCCGGGAATCCCTGGACCGCCGCGCCGTCGCGGCGCCGTCGCAGGCAGAGACCGGCCCACCGCGCTTCCCCCTGGGCGGCGGCCCATCCCCCGGGGTCCGCGTTCACCTCCGGGGGGTAGAGGTGGACGTGGCTGTCGATCGTCCCGGCCATCGCTGGTCCCGTCCGCTCAGTTCGCCGACGGATAGCTCCCGAGCCACTTCACGCGGGGGCAGAACTTCCGGAGGTCCGCGATGGCGGCCTTCATCTCCGGGTCGTCGTGGTGCCCCGTCGCGTCGATGAAGAAATAATAGTCCCACGCCCGCTTCTTGCTCGGGCGCGACTCGATCTTCGAGAGGTTGATCTTCCGCTTCGAGAAGGGCTGGAGCATCTTCAGCAGCGAGCCGGAATGCGCCGACGCCTCGTCGCCAAGCGATATGAGCAGGCTGGTCACGTCCTTTCCGCCGCCGACCGGCCCGGCCGCCTTGCGTCCCAGGACAAAAAATCGCGTCGCGTTGTCCGACTGGTCCTGGATGTTCCGCGCAGCCACGGGCATGCCGTAGGTTTCCGCCGCCAGCTCGGTCGCCACGGCCGCCGCGGCGGGGTCCTCGCTGGCGATCTGGACGGCCCGCGAGGTGCTCGGCGCGTCGACAAGCTGGGCCTGGGGCAGGTGGCGCTGGAGCCAGCGCCGGCACTGGGCCAGCGCCTGGTCCTTCGAGTAGACGCGGAGCACCTTCTCAAGCGGGGCCCGGGTGATCAGCGCGTGGCTGATGTCGAGGTAGACCTGCCCGACGATCTTCAGGTCGCTCTCCACCAGGCAGTCCAGGGCCTCGCGGACGCTGCCCTCCGTCGAGTTTTCCACGGGGATGACCGCCAGGTCGGCCTCGGACTTCTCGACGGCGGTGAAGATGTCGGAGATCCCGCCCATCGGGCGGTACTCGACGCTCGCGCCGAACTTCTTGATCGCCGCCGCATGCGTGTTGCTGGCCTCGGGGCCGAGGTAGGCGACCAGCAGCGGCTTTTCGACCGCGATCGCCGCCGACATGATCTCCCGGTAAATGGCGCGGAGCGCCTCCGCCCGGATCGGGCCCTGGTTGCGCTCGGAGACCTTGCGCAGGACAGCGTCCTCCCTTTCGGGCACGTAGATCTCCGCGCCGGTCTGCCGCTTGATCCGTCCGATCTCCACGGCTAGCGCGAGGCGCTGGTTGATCAGCTCGACGAGGCGCGCGTCGAGCGCGTCTATCTGCTCGCGGAGGGGACCGAGGCTCATGGCTGGGGGGCCGGGGCCGCCGGGGCCGCGTCGGGCGCGGCCTCCTCGGAAAGGCCCATCTCGCGGTCGCCGGGCGCGTCGGGGTTTGCGGCCGTGCGGAGCCACTCGTCGATCTGGCGCGAGGTCAGCACGTCGGATGCGGGAAGCTCGTCGAGGGACTTCACCCCGACAAACTCGAGGAAGCGGTCGGTCGTCCCGTACTGGAGGGGGCGGCCGGGAAGCTCGGCGCGCCCCGCGATGTGGATGAGCTCGCGCTCCAGCAGCCGGTTGAGCCCCGCCTCGGCGGAGACTCCGCGGATCGTCTCGATCTCCGTGCGGGTGACCGGCTGGCGATAGGCGACGACCGCCAGCGTCTCGAGCGAGGACTGGCTCAGCTTGAGCGGCGGCGACTCCTGGCGCAGGACGCGAACCCAGCGGGCGAAGCGCGGCGCGGTGACCACGCGGTAACCGGCCGAGGCCTCGATCAGCAGCAGCCCGTCGTCGGCCGCGCGCAGCTCGGCGCCGATCGCATCCATGGCCTCGCGAATCTGCGTGAGGGTGACCAGGGAGGGGACGTCGGTGTAAAGCTCGGCGTCGTCGGGGGGCTCGGCGAACACCTCGGCGCCGTCGGGCGCCGGGGAGGCCTCCTCCGGCGCCCCCGGGGTCGCGGCCGGCGCGGCGCCCTCGTGGTAGCGGGTGAAGGCGGCCTGGATGTCCTTCACCGCAAGCGGCTGGCTTGAAGAGAGAAGGAGCGCCTTGAGGACCTTTTTCAGATTGAACGCCATGGGGAGTGGGGCGAGTGAATGGCCTCCCCGGCCGCGGGACAATCCTGAAGTGGACGGGGCGTTCCTGCTTGTCTCCGGACCCGGGCCGCGCATCACTTCACCGGCATGAGCCAACGAGCCGACTCCCTCCGCCCCCACTCCTCCGTCGTGACCGACGGGGCCGACCGCGCGCCCAATCGCTCGATGCTGCGCGCGGTGGGTTTTGCCGACGGTGACTTCAGCAAGCCGATCGTGGGCGTCGCCTCCACCTGGAGCATGGTCACGCCCTGCAACATGCACATCGACCAGCTCGCCCGGGAGGCGGAGGCGGGCGCCAACGCGGCGGGCGGAAAGGCGATCATCTTCGGCACGATCACCGTTTCCGACGGGATCAGCATGGGGACGCCCGGCATGCGCTATTCGCTCGTCTCGCGCGAGGTGATCGCCGACTCCGTGGAGACGGTGGCCGGCGCCGAGGGCTTCGACGCCGTCGTGGCGATCGGCGGATGCGACAAGAACATTCCCGGCTGCGTGATGGCGCTCGCGCGGCTGAACCGCCCGGGCGTCTTCGTCTATGGGGGAACGATCCTTCCCGGGATCCACCCGGACTCGAAGCGCGAGTGCGACATCGTTTCGGTGTTCGAGGCGGTCGGGCAGCACGCGGCCGGCAATCTGGACAGCGCCGGGCTGAAGAAGGTCGAGGACTGCGCGATTCCCGGCCCGGGTTCCTGCGGCGGGATGTACACGGCGAACACGATGGCCTCGGCGATCGAGGCCCTCGGGATGAGCCTGCCCAACAGCTCCGCGCAGCTCGCGATCAGCCCGGAGAAGCGGGAGGACTGCCGCCGCGCGGGAGCCGCGGCCCTCGCGCTCCTGAAGGCCGGGATACGGCCCCGCGACATCATGACGCGGAAGGCCTTTGAGAACGCGATCACGGTGGTGATCGCCCTGGGCGGCTCCACCAACGCGGTGCTTCACCTGCTGGCCCTGGCCCACGAGGCCGGGGTGAGGCTCTCCATCGACGACTTCGCGCGGATCGGAAAGCGGGTCCCCGTGCTTGCCGACCTGCGGCCGTCCGGGAAGTACGGGATGGCCCACCTGTCGCGGATCGGCGGGCTTCCCCCGCTGATGAAGATGCTGCTGGACAGGGGACTTCTCCATGGCGACTGCCTGACGGTGACCGGCCGGACCGTCGCCGAGAATCTTCGGGACGCTCCCCCCTACCCCCCGGGCCAGGACGTCGTGCGCCCCTTCTCGAACCCGGTGAAGCCCGACAGCCATCTTCGGATCCTCTACGGAAACCTCGCGCCGGGCGGCGCCGTGGCGAAGATCTCGGGCAAGGAGGGGCTGCGCTTTTCCGGGCGCGCCATCGTCTTTGAGTCGGAGGAGGCCGCCCTGCGCGCCATCCTCGGGGGCCGGGTGAAGGCCGGCCATGTGATCGTGATCCGCCACGAGGGTCCGGTCGGCGGGCCCGGGATGCGGGAAATGCTCTCGCCGACCAGCGCGATCGTCGGAAAGGGCCTGGGCAAGGACGTGGCACTGATCACCGACGGCCGTTTTTCCGGCGGAAGCCACGGCTTCGTGGTCGGTCACATCACCCCTGAAACGGCGGTGGGCGGACCGATCGCCGTGGTCCGCAATGGGGACCCGATCGTGATCGACGCGGTCGCCAACGTGCTGACGCTCGACCTGCCCGCCGCGGCGATAAAGGCCCGGCTCAGGGCCTGGAAGCCGCGCAAGCCGCGCGAGACGCGCGGGGTCCTCGCCAAGTACGCCCGGCTCGTGTCCAGCGCCTCCGAGGGCGCGGTCACCGACAAGAAACTCTGAAAGGCGCAACGATGCCCTGGGACCGCTTCAAGGAATGCTACTTCCAGGACCCGGCCCTCGGCTTCGGCCTGGACATCAGCCGGATTCCCTTCCCGGCCGACTTCATCGGCCGCATGGAGCCGCGGATGCGGAAGGCCTTTGCGGACATGGCCGCGCTCGAGGGCGGCGCGATCGCCAATCCCGATGAGAAGCGCCAGGTCGGCCATTACTGGCTGCGGGCGCCCGCGCTCTCCCCGACCCCGGCGCAGTCCGCCGAGATCACATCGACGCTGGCGGCCATCAGGGCGTTCGCGGCCTCCGTCCACTCCGGCGCCGTCGCCGGCCCGCGGGGAAAATTCACCCGGCTCCTGGTGATCGGCATCGGCGGCTCGGCGCTGGGCCCCCAGTTTGTCGCCCACGCCCTGGGCCGGCCGGGCGGGGACCGGCTCGCGCCCTCGTTCTTCGACAACACCGACCCGGACGGGATGGACGGGGTCCTGGCATCCCTGGGCGGGAGCCTGGCCGAGACCCTGGTCGTCGTCATTTCAAAGTCGGGCGGGACCGCGGAGACGCGCAACGGGCAGCTCGAGGCGGCGGCGGCGTTCACGGCGGCGGGGCTCGACTACCGCCGGCATTTTGTCGCGGTCACCGGCGCCGGGTCGCGCCTCGACGAGACCGCCCTCCGCGACGGATGGATCGCCCGGTTCCCGATGTGGGACTGGGTCGGCGGCCGGACCTCGGAAATGTGCGCGGTGGGGCTCCTGCCGGCCGCCCTGCAGGGCATCGACTGCGATGCGCTCCTGGCCGGGGCGGCCGCGATGGACGAGCGGACCCGCCGCCCCGTTGTCCGCGAGAATCCGGCCGCGCTCCTGGCGCTCATGTGGTATTTTGCGACCGACGGCCGGGGAAGCCGGGACATGGTCGTCCTTCCCTACAAGGACCGCCTGCTCCTCTTTTCCCGGTATCTGCAGCAGCTCGTCATGGAATCGCTGGGAAAGGAGCGCGACCTCGCCGGGGCGGTCGTCAACCAGGGGATCGCCGTCTACGGGAACAAGGGGTCCACGGACCAGCACGCCTACGTCCAGCAGCTCCGCGACGGGGTGAATAATTTCTTCGTGACCTTCATCGAGGTCCTCCGGGACCGGTCGGGCCCCCGCTTCGAGGTGGACCCGGGCGTCACCTCGGGCGACTACCTGCAGGGTTTCCTGCTGGGAACCCGCGACGCGCTGAGCGAGAAGAACCGCTGGTCGGTGACACTCACCCTTCCCGATGTCTCCCCGCGCTCCGTGGGCATGCTGATCGCCCTCTACGAGAGGGTGGTCGGGCTCTACGCCTCGCTGGTCGGGATCAACGCCTACGACCAGCCGGGGGTCGAGGCGGGCAAGAAGGCGGCCGCCGGGGTGATCGCCCTCAAGCTCCGGATCGAGGCCGCGCTGAAGGCGGCGCCCGGGCGGACGTTCACGGCCGACGAAATCGCCGCCGCTGTGGGCGGCGACCCGGAGCTCGCGTTCAAGATCCTTGAGCACCTCAGCGCGAACGGCGCGGCGGCAAAGACCTCCCGGGAGCCGTGGCACCGGAGCGTTTACGGGGCCTGAAGCACCTTCCGCTTGCCTCGCGCGGCCGCTGCGCTACTCTCTCCGCAATCCATGAAACTCACGAAGCTCCTCCCTCTCGGGCTGCTCCTCATTGTCGTCGGCGGGGTGCTGGGCGGCTGCTCGATGCAGACGCAGAAGGACTCGTCGATCCCGTGGGCGCAGCCGAGCAGCTGGGAGAACACGCTTCCGGGCATGTCGGGCCCGGCGGGCCACTGAGCATCCCCTGGGCTCGGTTTCCCCCGAATTGGAAAACGCCTCGCTCACCCCGCTTGCCGGCCACCTGTACGTGGTCGCGACGCCGGTCGGGAACATGGCCGACCTGACGGAGCGCGCGAGGGCCATCCTCGGGGCCGTCGACTGGGTCGTCGCCGAGGACACGCGGACCACCGGCGCCCTGCTCGCCCGGCTCGGGATCAGCCGCAGGATGGCCGCCTACCACGAGCACAACGAGGTCGAGGCGGCGGAGCGGTTTGCGGGCATGCTCGCGGACGGCAAGTCCCTCGCCCTGGTGAGCGACGCGGGCACGCCCGGGATCAGCGATCCGGGGTTCAGGCTCGTGCGCGCCTGCCGCCGCAGGGGAATCCCGGTCGTGCCGGTGCCGGGGCCCAGCGCCCTGGTCGCGGCGCTCAGCGCCAGCGGGCTGCCGACCAACGGCTTCCTCTTCGCCGGCTTCCTCGCGCCGCGATCCGCCGCGCGGCTGGCATTCTTCGAGAAACACCGCGAATTCGGCTATACGATCGTCCTGTATGAGAGCTGCCACCGGATCGGCAAGGCCGTGGACGACCTCGTGGCGACCCTCGGTCCCGCGCGGGTGATCTGCATCGCCCGGGAAATCACCAAGCTGCACGAGACCTTCCTTGTCGGGCCCGCCGGGGACGTTCGGGCGCGCCTGGCCGCGTCGAGCCACCGCGGCGAGTTCGTCCTGCTGGTTGCTCCGGACGGGTTCGAGTTGTAAAGGCCGCCGCCGCCGTGTTATCGCTGGGGCCATGAGCTGGCCATCCGTCGCGGTCGTCGACATCGGGAGCAACACGATCAAGGTCCTGGTCGCCGGCCGCTCGGCCGACGGCCGCCCCGTCGCGCTCCTGATGCGCTCGATCGAGGCGCGGATCAGCGCTGGCATCGGCGCCGGGGAACCGCGCCTGGGCGAGGAAGGCATGGCGCGCGGCCTGGCGGCGATCCGGACGCTCCTCGGCGACGCCGAACAGCACTCCCCGGCCGCCACGCTCCTGGTGGCCACCAGCGCGGTCCGCGACGCGGCCAACGGCCCGGACTTTTGCGCGCGGATCCGCTCGGCGACCGGCCGCACCGTGCGGATCCTGTCGGGAATGGAGGAGGCCGGGCTCATCGGCCGGGGGCTGCTTTGCGATCCCGCCCTGGCGGGACTCGATGACTTCTTTGTCGTCGACCTGGGGGGCGGGAGCCTGGAATGCCTGCAATTCGCCGGCCGGAAAATCGTGCGCGCGGCGAGCCTGCAGCTCGGGTGCGTGCGCCTCACCGAGGCCTTTGTGGCGGATCCCTCGCGCCCCTTCGAACCGGCCGCGGGCCGGGCGATCGCCGCGCAGGTGCGGCTCGAGCTGGACAGGGCCGGGCTCGCGATCCCGGCCTCGGCGACCGTCGTGGGCACGGGCGGGACGCTCGCCACTCTGCGCGCCGTCCTGGCCGGCCGCCCCGGCGTTCCCCTCGGGGAGACCGAGGCGGTCATTCCCCTCGCCCGGATCAGCGGCGCCCTGGAGAGCCTCGGCGCGATGAGCCTCGCGGAGCGGCGTGAGGTCCCCGGGCTCACCCCGGGACGCGCCGACGTCTTTCCGGCCGCGCTGGCGACATTCGAGGCGCTGGCCAGGATATCGGGCTTCGGGGCCTACCGGCACTCCTTCTACAACCTTCGATGGGGCGTCGCGGCCGAGGCGCTTGGCGCGGGCTGAGCGAGCTTCCTCAGGTCGGCGACAATACCACTGAAGTCGGGGGGCGGCGGCGCCCGAAGGTCGAGGGTCTTGCCGGTGACCGGATGGGTGACGACCAGGTGCGCGGCATGGAGCATGACCCGCGGAGGCTGCCGCGGCAGCCGCGGATCCGGCTTCCATCCGTAGGTGGCGTCGCCCAGGAGCACGTGGCCGGCGGACTTGAGGTGGACCCTGATCTGGTGGGTGCGGCCCGTGTGGATCGTGCAGAGCAGGAGCGAGGCGACGGCGCCGAAGCGCTCGACGACCTGCCAGTCCGTCCGCGCGTCCCGGCCGCCCGCCCCGGCCTCGACAACGGTCATCTTGTGGCGCTGGCGGGGATTGCGGCCGATCGGCTTCTGGATGATCCCGCTGAGCAGCGGCAGGACTCCGGAGACGATCGCAAGGTACTCCTTCTGGACCGAGCGGTCGGCGAACTGGGCGGCCAGTCCCCGGTGCGCGGCGTCGGTCTTCGCCACGAGCATGACCCCCGAGGTTTCCCGATCGAGGCGGTGCACGATCCCCGGGCGCTCGACCCCGCCGATGCCGCTCAATTCACCCGCGCAGTGGGCGAGGAGCGCGTGGACAAGCGTGTTTTCGGCGGTTCCGGCCCCGGGATGGACGACCATCCCCGCCGGCTTTGACAGGGCGAGCAGGTGCCGGTCCTCGTGGAGGATTTCCAGCGGGATGGCCGCCGCCTTCATCGAGGCCTTCCTCACCGCGGGCATCGAGAAGGCCACCGTGTCCCCGGCCCGGATCGTGTCGCTCTTTCCGATCACCCCGCCGTTGCGGCTGACCAGGCCGGCTTCCAGCGCGCGCTGCACGGCCACCCGGCTGTGCTCGGGAAAGGCGTGGGCGATGACCTTGTCCGCCCGGTCCGGGGAGGTTCCCGGGGGGACGACCAGGGTGTGGTCGGGCGCGGGCATCAGGCCTCGAGCCCGGCGATGGCGGAGAGCATTCGCGTCCGCTCGGCGGCCGGGACGTCGGCGACCTCCCAGCCGTTGCGGGCCACGCGCGCGAGCTCCCCGCGGGTGAAGCCCGCCTCGGCGGCCAGGGCGGCGTATTCATCGGTGACCGTGTTCGCGAAGCAGAGCGGGTCGTCCGTGCTCACCGTGCAGCGGACCCCCGCGGCCATCAGGCTGCGCAGCGGGTGATCCGCCAGGCTGCGGACAACCTTGAGCCGGACGTTGCTGATCGGGCAGATGTCGAAGGTGACGCCGCGCTCGCGGGCGAGCGCAAGGACCGAGGGATCCTCGGCCGCCCGGACCCCGTGCTGGATCCGGGTCACCCCGAGGGTTTCGATGGCCTCCCTGACGCGGGCGGCGCCGTCGAACTCCCCCGCGTGGCACTTGGTCACCTTGCCGGCGGCGCGCAGCCGCGCCCAGACCTCCGCGGTGCCCGGCTCGGTCGGCAATTCCTCGAACCCGTGCAGGTCCACGCCGGCCAGGCCGTCCCATGCGTGGAGGCGGTCGATCACGGGGCGCAGCTCGCCGGCGACGTCGCTGCGCAGGAACCCGGTGAAGATTCGGACCTCAAGCCCGGGGGGAACCGCGGCGCGGATCGCCGCGACGATCTCCTCGCCGGGGACGCCGATGAAGCGGGTGACCGGGAGGTGGAAGCTGGTCTCCACGTACCGGACATTCTGGGCGAGGTGGCCGGCGAACATCACGCGCGCGGCCTCGTGGTAGCGCTCCGCCGAGGTGAACCAGGGCAGCGCGTTGTCCAGCAGGATCCGCTCGAACTCCGGGAAGGTCGCATAGCGGTAGTCCGGCCTGCGGAAGGGCGGGTCGATGGGGAAGCGCCCGGGCTGCCACGCGGTCAGCAGGCCGTAGGGCAGCGCCCCCTCGACGTGGAGGTGGGTCTCGGTCTTCGGGAGGGCGCGGATGAACCCGCCGATGTCGCCGGGGGCGGTCTTCATTGGCCTGAAAGCAGGTGCGCCGGATTGAGCCTCTGCAGCGCCTTGGGGAGAAAGAGGCCGTCCTTGCGGATGAGCTTCCCGTCGAACCAGACCTCCCCGCCGCCGAACTCCGGACGCTGGATGCACACCATGTCCCAGTGCACCTGGGAGCGGTTGCCGTTGCCGACGCCCTCGTACGCCTGGCCCGGGGTGAAGTGAAAGGACCCCGCGATCTTCTCGTCGAAGAGGATGTCGCGGATCGGCTCGAGGATGTGGGGGTTGAACGCCAGCGAGAACTCGCCGATGCTGCGCGCGCCCGGGTCGCTGTCCAGGATCTCGTTCAGCCGGCGCGTGTCGCTGCCCGTCGCCTGGATGATACGGCCCCGCCGGAATTCCAGCCGTATCGCGTCGAAGGAGGATCCCAGGTAGACGGTCGGGGCGTTGAACTGGACGTGGCCCTCGACCGAGTCGATGACCGGGCAGGAGAAGACCTCGCCGTCGGGGATGTTCCGAAGCCCGCCGCACTCCTGCGCACCGATCCCGCGGATCGAGAAGCGCAGGTCGGTGCCCGGCCCCTTGAGGTGCACGCGGTCCGTCCGACGCATCAGCGCGGCGAGGGCCCGCATTCCCGGCCCCATCCGGCGGTAGTCCAGCGTGCAGACCCTGAAATAGAAGTCCTCGAAGGCCTCGGTGCTCATGCGCGCCTGCTGGGCCATCGCCGGGGTGGGCCAGCGCAGGACGACCCACCGGGTCCGGCCGACGCGGTAGTCCTGCACGGGTTTCATCAGCCGGCTGACCAGCTTCATCCGGTCGGCGGGGATGTCCGAGCTCTCAAAGATGTTCCCCGAGCCGCGGAGCGCGATGTACGCGTCCATCCGGCGCATGCGGGCGAGTTCCACCGCGGCATGGGCCGCGAGCTGGCCCTCGGTCGCCCCGATCGCCAGCTCACGCGCGATCCTCGCGCGGTGGATCTGCGCGTGCGGGAAGGCCCCCCGCGCCCGGGCGGCCCGGATCAACGCGATCACGATCGCGTCCGGCACGTCGAAGGCGTCGATCAGCACGTGCTCCCCCGCCTTCAGGGCGGTCGAGTAGTCGGCAAGGTTGGCGGCGAGCCGCGTGAGGCGGGGATCGATGATCATTGGGGGGCCATGGTGGCGTTTCCGCCGTCCCGAGGGAAACAGATTCGTCCGACCGCCTCGTCGAAGTCGGCCGCCCCCCGGATGATCTCGATCTCCAGGCGCAGGTAGTAAAGCGGGATGCCGGCGGCGCCGGGCGCCGGCAGCCGGACGGCGTCCTTCTCGGTGGTGACCAGGCACTCGGCCCCCTCCCTGCCCGCCAGGGCGACAAGCGCGGCGAGATCCTCGGCGGTGTAGCGGTAATGGTCGAGGAAGCGCTCGCGGGCCAGGACGACCGCGCCGAGGTCGCGGAGGAATTTCTCGAAACTCTCGGGGGTGGCTATCCCGCTGAAGGCGACGATCCGCCGCCCCTTCAGCCAGTCCAGCGGCAGCCGCTCGGCCGCCGGGTGGCCCGCGCCGCAGCGCTGAAGGTACTTGGGGCGGTGCGCGCACTCGATGATGTCCGCATCCGGGTTGTACCGGGCGATCTGGGCCTCGATCTCCGGGTCCCGGGTGCCGTTGGACTTGGTGAGGAAGATGTAGTTGGCCCGCCGGAGGTGCTTGATGGGCTCCCGGAGGATCCCGCGCGGGAGCAGGTTGCCGTTGCCGAAGGGATTGGTCTTGTCCACGAGGAGGAGGTTCAGCCGGCCCTTTAGCGGCAGGTACTGGAATCCGTCGTCCAGGACCAGGGTGTCGCAGCCGAAGCGCTTGATCGCGTGGACGCCGGCCTTCACCCGGTTCTTGTCCACGAGGACGACGACCCCGGGAAGGTTCGTGGCGAGCATGAAGGGCTCGTCGCCGGCCTGCTCGCTGTCGAGGAGCACCCGCTGGCCGTCGCTGACGACGCGGGGCGGCGGCTCCTGCGTGTGGGAGAGCGCGTACCACCATTTCTTCCAGAAGGGCGGAGCCTTGCTCTTGTAGCCGCGGCTGAGGATGGCGACCCGCCGGCCCCGATCCCGAAGCGCGCGGGCGATCTTCTCGACAACCGGCGTCTTGCCGGTGCCCCCGACGGTCAGGTTGCCGACAACGACCACCAGGCAGCCCAGCGGCTGGTCGTGCAGGATGCGGTGCCGGTACAGCCAGAGCCGGAGCTGGACGATCCCGTTGAACAGCCACGAAAGCACCTGCAGGAGCGCGCCGTAGACCGTCGCACCCGTGTCCGCCCTCCGCCCGAGGACAACGTCGACGGTGTAGAGCTCAAATGCCTGGAACTTTCTCTTTAGCCAGTGTTGCGGCATGCGGTGCGATGACTGATCAAGGTTGACGCCGTCCGCGGCGTAAACTGTTTTCCAATTCACGGCATGAGCTACAAACTATTCATTCCCGGCCCCGTCGCCGTGTCCGACTACATCCAGCGGGCGATGGCCCAGCCGATGATCGGGCACCGCAGCCCGGACTTCGTCGCGCTCTACCGCTCGATGCAGCCGGGGCTCCAGGCCCTCTTTGGCACCTCGGACCCCGTCTACCTGTCGACCAGCAGCGCCTGGGGCGTGATGGAGGGATCGATCCGCAACGTCGTCGGGCGGAAGGTGCTCACCTGCATGAACGGCGCCTTTTCGGACAAGTGGAACGACGTCGCGTCCCGGTGCGGGGTCGCCGCCGGGGCGCTGTCCTTTGAGTGGGGCCAGCCCGTGGACCCGGAGGCCGTCAGGCGGGAATTGGCGGGGGGGGCCTACGATGCGATCACCCTCATTCACAATGAGACCTCCTGCGGCTGCATGAGCGACCTGGGCGCCCTGATGGCCGTCATCCGCGAGTTTCCCGACGTGATCTCGATCGTGGACACGGTCAGTTCCCTCAGCGCCCTGCCCATCCCGAAGGATGCCCTGGGCATCGACATCATGATCACCGGAAGCCAGAAGGCGCTCGCCCTCCCCCCGGGGCTCTCCCTGCTCTCGGTATCCGCCCGGGCGCTCAGGAAGGCGGCGGCCAGCGCGGGGCGCGGCTATTATTTCGACTTCGCCGAGTTCCAGAGGAATCACGAGAACGGCATGACGCCGAGCACCCCCTCCCTGCCGCACATCTACGGCCTGCAGGCGCGGCTGGCGAACATTGAGGCCGAGGGCGTGGCCGTCCGCCATGCGCGGCATGCGCGGCTCAACCGGACGGTCCGGGACTGGGGCGCGGCGCGCGGCTTCGGCCTTTTTCCCCGGGAGGGGTTCGGCTCGGTGAGTCTCAACTGCTTTGCGAACACGCAGAACGTCGACCTCGCGGCGCTGAACCGCACGCTCAAGGCGAAGCACGGACTGGTGATCGACGGGGGCTACGGGAAGCTCAAGGGGAAGACCTTCCGGATATCGAACATGGGGGACGAGACCGACGCGACGATCGCCTCCCTGGTCGCCTCGCTGGACAGCGCCCTGGCGGAGACGCCCCGGCTCCCGGCGTCGTGAGCGCAGTTGCCATAATGGGGCGGGAAGCGCGCGCCGGCCGAAAACTATTTCTTGCACTTCGGCGCGCCGCAGCCTAACCGCTCGCGTCCACATGAAGTCACTCATCATCGCCGAAAAGCCGTCCGTCGCGGCGGATCTCGCCCGCGCCCTCGGCAAGATTCCCAAGAAGGGCGATCACTTCGAGGACGACACCTACGTGATCTCATCGGCCGTCGGCCACCTCGTCGAGCTGCTCATGCCCGAGGACATCGACAAGAAGAAATACGGATTCTGGCGGCTGGAGATGCTCCCGATCATCCCGGAGAAATTTGAGCTCAAGCCGATCGAGGATTCCAAGGAGCGCTTTGCCCAGCTAAAGAAGTTACTGGGGCGCAAGGATATAGACCAGGTCATCAACGCCTGCGACGCCGGGCGGGAGGGCGAGCTGATTTTCGCCAACATCTACCAGCTCACCAAGTCGAAGCTGCCGGTGCGGCGGGCCTGGATGCAGACGATGACCGCCGGGGGCATTCGCCAGGCCTTCGAGAACCTCAGGGACGGTTCCCAGATGGAGGGGCTCGGGGACGCGGCCCGCTGCCGCAGCGAGAGCGACTGGCTGATCGGCATCAACGGGACGCGGGCCCTCACCAAGCGGATGTTCGGCTCGCGGGCGGGCAACGTGGCGTCGGTCGGCCGGGTGCAGACGCCCACCCTCGCCATCGTCTACGCGCGGGAGCTGGAGATCCGCAATTTCAAGCCGCGCGCGTTCTGGCGGGTCGCGGCGCTCTTTGAGATCGCGAAGGGCCGCTATGAGGGCGTCTACCAGCGCCCGAATTTCCGCAAGGCGGACGACGACGAGCATGACCGGGTTGACCGGATCTGGGACAAGGCGGCGGCCGACGCGGTCATGGCGGCCTGCGCGTCCCATCCGCCCGCCGAGGTTACCGAGGAGAAGAAGGGGTCGACGCAGGCCCCGCCGCGGCTCTACGACCTGACGACGCTCCAGCGCGAGGCGAACAACCGCTTCGGCCTTTCCGCCCGCAGGACCCTCCAGATCGCGCAGGCGCTCTACGAGCGCCACAAGATGATCACCTACCCGCGCACCGACTCGCGCGCGCTGCCCGAGGACTACATCCCGACGGTTCAGGAGGCGCTGGCGAACCTCACGGGGGACCTGGTCCCCCATGCCGCACGGGTCCTGGAGGCGGGCTGGGTCCGCCCAAACAAGCGCATCTTCAACAACGCGCAGATAACCGACCATTTTGCGATCATCCCCACGGTCACCGAGCCCAAGCCGCTCGAGGACATGGAGGCGCGGATCTTCGACATGATCGCCCGCCGGTTCATCGCGGTCTTTCATCCCTCGGCCGAGTTCGACATCACCACGAGGCTGAGCGTGGTCGCCGGCCACACCTTCCGGACCGAGGGCAAGGTGCTGACCGTGCCGGGGTGGCTCACCGTCTACGGAAAGACGACCGTCGACGACGACGCCCCCGACTCGAAGTCCCTCCCGGCGCTCACGGACGCGGACGCGGGCCGGGCCGCGACAATCGACGCGATCCTGCAGGCCGAGTCGACCAAGCCGCCGCCCCGGTACACGGAGGCAACCCTTCTCTCGGCGATGGAGGGGGCCGGCAAGCTCGTCGAGGACGAGGAGCTGGCCGAGGCGATGAAGGAGCGCGGGCTGGGAACCCCCGCCACCCGCGCCGACATCATCGACGGGCTGATCAACGCCAAGTACGTCGAGCGGGCGCAGCGCGAGCTGATCCCGACGGCCAAGGCCGAGCAGATCCTGCAGTTCCTCTCCGCCGTGCGGGCCGAGGAGATCACCAGCCCGACCATGACCGGCGAGTGGGAGTACAAGCTGCGCGAGATCGAGCACGGGAAGTTCACGCGGAAGGCGTTCATGGACGAGGTCGCCGACCAGACCCGGGGAATCGTCGCGCGGATAAAGACCTTCGAGGAGGACGAGTCGAAGGCGCGCGTGACCGACATCCTCTCGCCGACCGACGGAAAGCCGCTGCGCGAGACCCTGCGCGGCTACAAGTCTCAGGACGGCGAGTTCACCGTCTACAAGGTGATCGGCGGGCGGAAAATGGACGAGGCCGAGGTGCGCGACCTCGTCGTCAAGGGGCAGCTCGGCCCGCTCGACGGCTTCCGCTCCGCGAAGACCGGCAAGCCCTACAGCGCCGTCCTGCGGTACAACCCGGAGGAGAAGAAGATCGAGTTCGTCTTCGATGGCCAGCGCGACGCGAGCGGCGCCGTCAAGATCGACTTCACCGGCCTTCAGCCCGTCGGCCCGGCGCCCGCCAAGTACGGCGCCGACGCGGCCATTTACGAGACCCCGCAAAGCTACGTCGTGCGGGCGGTTGAGAACGGCGAGGAGAAGGTCCTCGCCCGTCTCTCGCGGCGGATCCTCTCCCGGGACATCCCGCGGGAGCAGTACGTCAAGATGCTGGAGACCGGCAAGACGGACCTCCTGGACAAGTTCTGGAGCCAGAGGACCCGGCGGCCGTTCAGCGCCTTCCTCGTGCTAAAGGAGGACGGGAAGACCGGCTTTGAGTTCGCCCCGCGGGCGCCGAAGGCGCCGGGCGCCAAGAGCCGGAGCCGGTTCGGCAAGCAGAAGCCCCAGGCCGAGCCCGGCGGGGAGACACCCGCCGCCTAAAACCGGGGCAACCTTTGCCCCGCGCGCGCGTCATTCAGGCATGGTGAAGTCATCGGGTCCCGTCATTGTCCTCCTCTCACTGGCCGCGCTTGCGGGCGCGGCCTGGTCGTGGAGGCAGCATGAGGAGCTTGCCGCCCTGTCGGCCGGGGCGGCGGACCTGCAGGCCCGGCTCGACGGAGCGCAGGGCCGCCTCACGGAGGCCCAGAGGCGGATGCAGGCCATGACCGCCGAGCTCGCGGCGCTGCGTGAGCGCCTGAGGGGCGAGCATCCCGCCGGCGAGGCCGCCGCGGCCGAGACCCCGCAGCGGCGGCCCGCCGCGGGCTTCCGGGCCGTCATGAACAGCCCCCAGTTCCAGCGGCTGATGGCCATCCAGCAGAAGGCCATGCTCGACTCGTCGTACGGCGCCCTGTTCAAGGTCCTCAACCTGACGCCCCAGCAGCTCGAGCAGTTCAAGAACCTCATGGTCCAAAAGCAGCAGGCGGTGATGGACGCGATGCAGGCCGCGCGCGAGCAGGGCATCAATCCGAGGACCGACCCGGATGAGTTCAAGCAGGCGATCGCCGACGCCCAGGCGACGGTTGACAGCCAGATCCAATCCCAGCTCGGCCCGGCCGGCTACGCCGCGTACCAGCAATACCAGCAGACCCTGCCGCAGAGGAGCGTCGCCAGCCAGCTCCAGCAGTCCCTCAGCTACACCTCTTCGCCGCTGTCCGACGAGCAGGCAAGCCAGCTCATCCAGGTTCTCGCGCAGACCGCGCCGGCGGGAAGCGGGAACGGCGGGGGCCCCGCCGGGATGCCCCCCATGGGCTTTGGCGGCGGCGGAATGGGCGGTGGCGCCGCGATCACCGACCAGGCGATCACCCAGGCCCAGGGGTTCCTCACCGCCTCCCAGGTCCAGGCGCTGCAGCAGATCCAGCAGCAGCAGCAGGCCCGCCAGCAGATGCAGCAGCTCATGCGCGCCAACCGCCAGGGCGGCGGGGGCTGACCCGGCCTAGCCCGGATATTTCATGAGGCACAGGCGAATCTCGGCCAAATTCCGGGCATAAAAACCCTCATGCTCCCTCTATGGCCTCACGAGGCCACCTTCGG
>CAITEC010000092.1 GCA_903891325.1 uncultured Opitutaceae bacterium | reverse complement strand
GGCGGCCGGCCAGGCCCCGGCGATGTCGAGGCGGAGGGATGCGGAATCCCCGGCGCACTCGTAGACGGC
The DNA here is from genome assembly GCA_903891325.1 of uncultured Opitutaceae bacterium. Taxonomy (GTDB): domain Bacteria; phylum Verrucomicrobiota; class Verrucomicrobiia; order Opitutales; family Opitutaceae; genus Palsa-1447. The sequence continues at coordinate 3,983 of CAITEC010000092.1, read as the reverse complement.
GTCGCGCGCCGCAAAGGCGCGGCCGTCCATCTGCAGCTGCCCGTTGACGGTCGGGAGGTTGTGCCACTGGGACTGCATCGTCCAAATCTTGTAGCGCTCCTTCATGTTGAAGGTCCTCGCCGTGTACGTCTCCGAGCCGACGTCGATGAAGAGGGGCAGCCCGTCGAGGTAGGCGACGAAGGTCCCGCAGTCGTTGTGGTTGTGGCTCTCCTCGTTGTGGCCGCCCTTGGCCGCGACGAAGAGGCCGGCGCCGGTGCCGGCGGCGTCGCGCGCCGTCATGACCTGGATGTCGGGCAGCCAGACGTCGCGGAGCTGGGGCGCCGCGGAGGGGGAGGCGGCAACCTCGGCCTGGACCCACAGGCTGGGCAGGACCCGGCCCATCGAGCCCCCGATGTGCGCGCCCGGGCGCTGCTGGAAGAACCACGCGCCGAACGAGGCGAGCACCGGGTCGCCAATCCGCCGGCCGTAGAGGTAAAGGATGACGGCCTCGATGCCGGGCCGGACCGGCGCGTCGGCAAAGTTGACAAAGCAGGGGCCGTCGACGTGGGTCCGCATGACGAAGCGGCCCATCTCGCGGATCAGCGGCTCGCCGTAGATGTCGACCCGGCCCCCGGTCGCCGCATGAAGCAGCTCGAGGCACTCGAAGAGGCTGCCGGCGGCCCGCGCCCAGTAGGCCGGACCCTCGTCGCAGCCGCCGTCGTCGGGATTGTGATCAATGAAGATGTCCAGGATCCGCATGATCTTGTTCACCGCGCGGGCCCGGAGGGCCGGGTCGTCCTCGAGCAGCAGGACGCACGCAAGCCAGTTGGAGTTCACCCAGGGATTCCAGTTGTTGACGGGCCGGCCGTCGCGGTGCCAACCCATCCACCAGAAGTCGTCGCGCTCCAGGCAGGGATCCAGGACCCGGTGCCGGATCTCGACGGCGATCCGCTCGCGGAGGAGCGGGTGGACCGTGTCCAGCCGGGGCCCGAGCAGGTAGCCGCTCCAGGCGAGGAGCGCGGCCGTCTCGCCGACGGCGAGATCGACGGTGGGCTCGGTCACGTCGGGCAGGCCGGACCCCCGCTTCTGCATGAAAAGATGAGCGGGCCCCATCCAGGAGGACTCCTCGCAGATCGCCCAGACCCCGTCGGCGATCGCGTCGAGAAAACGGCCCTTGTTTTCGACGCACTCGGCGAGGACCCAGGAGGCCAGCCGGCCCCGGCGGGCCCATTGGGGACCCTCAAAGTCGGTTCGGTTGCCCGTCCGCACGTAGCCGAGGAGAACGGAGGCACGGAGGACCTCCCAGGGTTCGGCCAGCGTCCGCTCGGCCTCGGCGACGATCGCCGCCCGGGTCGCGGCGGGAAGATCCTCCCAGGGCGGCCGGTCGGAAAGGGTCGGCTGGGGCCGAAAGTCCTCGCGGCGGACAAGGACGGCGGCCAAAGCGGTGCCGTCGAAATTGCCGGTCAGGAGCGAGCGCGGACGGGGGGCGTTCTGGTTCATGGTTCGCGAAGGGGGCCGGGTCACTGGAAGCGGTCGGATTGGCGAAGGCGCAGGGCCTGGTAGTAGGCGACGGCCTCCTGGTCGTTCTGGGTCTCGACAATGGTCTGGTACTTCAGGTCGAGCGTTCCCCGGGGGGAATCATCCCGGGCCAGGCGCCGGGCGGCCTCGACGTAGGCGTCGTTCGAGGCGACGGATTGGAATGCGCCGTCGACCGCGCGCCGCATGTCCCGCCGCGCGGCGCCCGAAAGGTCCCGTGACAGCGCCGCCAGGAAGGCGGGGCGGTCGGCACTCGGCCCGAAGAGCCGGTACCAATTCTGAACGACGAGCATCCGCACGTCGCCGGTCTCCGTCAGGCTCGGGCCCGGGGGAAATCCGCCGCCGTCGGGGATGAAGTTGCGCATGAAACCGGCGGCGTTCACGCCGACGACGACGGGCAGCGTGTCGGCGAGCGCCGAGAACTTCCGGTCCTCGCGCTGGCTGGTGATGAAGCGCAGGAAGTCGAGCGCCTCGGCCGGGTGGGGGGAGGCGCGGGTGATCGTGAAGGCCCCGTAGGGGATCAGGGCGTGCTCGGAATTGCGCGCGACCATGTTGGCCCCGAAGCCGGCTGTCGCCGGGGCGGGCGTGGGATCGCGAAACACGCCGACCGGGAAATTGGCGTAGCGAAGGACGCCGGTGGCGTCCTGGCTGTAGGCGGAGAGCATGAGGGCCCGGCCCTGGTCGAAGCAGGAAAAGGCGATGTCGCGGTCGGAGAGGTCGAAACCGGCCGGAAGCGCGTCGCCGACCACGCTCATCATGTCAAAGGCCCTGAGGATCTCCGGGCTTTCCAGCGTCCACTCGTGGTTTAAGTAGGCCAGCAGGAAGTCCCCGCGGGTGACCGGGTCGAAGTTTCCTGGGTTGAGCCGGCTGCCCAGGCGCTGGGTCTGGGTCCGGAAATAGTCGTCCATCATGTCCGGGCCGTTCGCCCAGGAGCCCGCGAAGGGCATGATCGGCCGGCCCGTCCGCCTCGCGAAGTCCCGGACCCTTGCGCAGAGGGCGATCATCTCCTCCAGGCTGCGGGGCGGCCGGTTGCGGCCCGTGATCTCCCGCATGAGGGCCTCGTTGTAGTAGATCCGGGTTGTCGAGGCCAGGATCGACGCGCCGTAGCAGTCGAAGGACTGCAGGTTGAAGGTGCTTTCCATCCCGTCGACGAAGGTCTTCCGCCAGGGAACCCCCTCCAGGCGGGTGCCGGCGTTGTAGGGATTGGGGAGCTCGATCGCTTCGGTGATCGGCGTGAAGTAGCGGAAGAAGCGCGGATCGTTGAGGTTCTTGCCCAGTTCCATCAGGTCGGGCGGGTCGCCGCCGACGATGTGGGTGATTCCCCAGATCACGTAGGACGAGACCGGGATTGCGATCTGCTCGACGCGGATGTTCGGGTGCCGCGCCTCGTAGTCCCGCGCGAGGGTGTCGAATGCCTCGCGAATGCCGCCCTCCAGCTGCCAGTGCGCAAAACGAAGCGTGATCACGTCGCCGGCACGGTCCTCCGGGCGCCGGTGCCGCCCGCGCCACAGTCCGGCCGCCAGCACGGAGGCCAGGAGCGCCGCGGCGAGGAGGATGCCGGTCCGCCTGCTCATTGGCGCGGGCGGCGGACCAGCAGCGCCAGGCGGCGGCGGATCTCGTCAGTCTTCATGTCGGAGGGAAAATCCGACAGGAACTTCCGGTAATAGGCGGCGGCCTCCCCGTTTTTCCCGAGGACCCGCGCGGACTCGGCCGCCTGGAGGAGAAGCGAGTTGAGGTGCGACGGGCGGATGACGAGGTTCTCCGCCAGGCACTGCGTGATCAGCGGATAGGCGCGCGCATGGTCCCCGCGCAGGCGGATGAGCGCCCCGGCCAGGACCAGGCGGGTGTCCCGCCGCGCCGCAGGGGTGCTCAGCGTCGGAATTAGGTCCTCGACCTCCCGGGCCCTCCGCTGCCATTCGGCCGCCGGCACGTCGTCATAGAGCAGGAGGATCGCGAGCTTGGGGGCGGCCAGCTGCGCATAGGGGCTTCGGGGATGGCGGGCGATCAGGTCGCGGAAATCCCGGACGACCGCGTCGCGGTCGGGGGCCGCGGCGTGCAGCTGGGCGATCCGCGCAAGGTAGTAGGCCGCGCCGACGGCCGCCTCGTCGCCCTTTTCCCCCGAGCGCAGGGACTCGAACAATCCCGAGGCGCGCGCGATCGAGTCGTCCGTCTGCGGCTCGACATTGAGCAGGGAGACGGCCTCGCCCAGGCGGGCATCGCGGTCGGCCGGATTGGCGTCCGCCGCCGTTGAGAACACGCGGTAGGCCTCGTTCGCATTGAGGATCGAGAGGTTCCGCCATCCGGCGCGCGCATCGTCCCGGGGCACCTCGCCGCGGACGGAGGCAGCCAGCAGGCATGCGGCGGCAAGCAGTGGGGTAAGGGGCCGTTCTCCCATTCGAGGGGCGCAGCCTAAAGTCGGGCCGATGGCGGTTGCCAACCTTATATTTGGCTTCCGGGGCGCGACGGGC
>CAITEC010000091.1 GCA_903891325.1 uncultured Opitutaceae bacterium | reverse complement strand
GTCGCCAGGATGTCCGCCATCAACTCGGGCTGCTCGTAGTACGCGAGGCAGGCGACCTCCTCCCCCATGAGCTCGCGCGGGATGTCGAAGGCCCCCGGCATGTGCGCGACGACCAGGGCCCCCGCCTCGCGGGACCGTCGCGCGGCCGCGACGTCGTCCCAGTTGATCCGGCTCTCGGCAAAGGTGAAGAAGGACTTCACCCGCAGCCAGTCGTCCATCGTCTGGACGGGAAAATCCATGGGGAGCGGGATGGTCGCCGTCTTCTTGAGCAGCCGCATCGTCCTCCCGAGAAAGTCGCGCTGCACGAGCTCCTCGGCGTTGTCCGAGAGGGTCACGGACGCCGGGCCGACCGGGTGCGTGACGCCCCCGCAGAAGACGATCGGCACGTAGTCCCAGTCAAATCCGGTCATGGCGATCTCATCCTCGGTGGCGCCCTGGGCCCGCCACTCCTCCGGCAGGCCCACGAGCGGGCCGAAGAGCTCGGCAAACATCGGCCGCGGGGCGGGGCCGCCCGTCATCAGGTTGAGGTAGTCCTCACGGTGGAAGCGCATCGTCGGTTGGGCTCAGCGGCCGCGGTTTTCCTGCAGGTAGTCCCGGTATTGCATGAGGATCGGCTCGGGAATGTTCGCCGGGAGATGGTTTCCCGTGGCGAGGATCACGCCCCTGCACGCCCTTGCCAGCCCGAGCGACCGGTCGATGCTGGCGCGGACCTGGTCCCAGGTGCCGAAGGTCAGGTCGCGGCAGTCCACGGCGCTGCCCACCAGGGCGGTGGTCCCGCCGAATCGGGCGGTCATCTCGGCGAAGTCCATGACCGGCTCGAAGATCAGCCCGTCGGCCCCGGCGGCGACAATGTCGTCGGCAAACTCGCGGAAGTCCCCGTCGGAGCAGAAGAGGACCTTCTTGCCGGCGGCGCGGAGCGGCTTCCAGAGCTCCGCGTAGCGCGGGATGATCGAGGAGCGGTAGATCTCCGGCCGCATGAACGCCCCGGCGGTCCAGACGAAGTCGTCGTGCTGGATGACCGCCTCGACGCTCGTCCGGGCCCACGCGTCCATGTGGAACTTCGTCCGCCGGAAGAACCCGTCCCACACCCGGTCCATCCGCACCGGGTCGGCCGCGGCCTCCAGGAGCATGTCCCAGCCGAAGGCCTGGATCGCGCCCGACACGATCGTCTTGTAGTAGCCGCCCGTGCAGAGCTGATCCGGGAAGTCGGCCCGCTTCCGGGCGATCCACGACTCATAGGCGGCCACCTGCTCGTCGGCGGTCGGGAGCCCGTATTCGGCGACCGCATCGAAGGCCCAGACATCCTCCGGGGTGGCGAAGGGGCCCTCCGCGCCCAGGTGAAGGTCGCTGCCGTCGGAGGCGTAGGAGGCGTGTCCCATGTCCGTGCAGCGGCCCAGGCGCGCCCAGTCCCCGCGCAGCCCGTCCTCGACCGTCCACAGGAAGTCCAGGTCCCATTGCCGGTAGAGCTCCCGGGGCGAGGCCGCCCGGTCGGGCCCGGGCCCGGTCCCGCCGCCCTCCTTCAACTGGTGGTACTCCAGGCTGTATTCCGTGCGGGCGAAGCGGTCGGTCGGCTTCAGCGAAATCGTGTCCAGGGCGAGTTGGCGGCTCATGGGTGGGAGCGCCCTAGAACGCCTCGCCGCGGAGCAGTTGCCGCTTGCGGCTCATGTAGTGGTCAAAATTGGCCAGTGAGACGTCGGGGGGGACCATGTGGTCGACGGTCGGGATGAATCCGCCCTCGGCGATGAGGGGCTGGAAGGTCCGCAGGTGGGCGTCGATCGCGGCCGGGTCCTTCGCCAGCTCGCGCTTGTCCACCGCGCCCCAGAGCCGCAGGTCGCGCCCGAACTTGCGCCGGATCGCCACCGGGTCCATGTCGGAGGCCCGCTCGAGCGGCCAGATGCCGTCGACGCCCGCCTCCAGGAAGGGCGGGATCACCAGCTCGCAGTTCCCGTCCGTGTCGATGACCACCCAGCGGACCCCGGAGGACTTGAACCACGCCACCAGGCGCTTGAGCTCCGGCAGGATGAACTCCCGGTAGGTGGCGGGGCTGAGGAGCGGCCCGTTCTTCATGCTCAGGTCCTCGTTGATGAAGACGTAGTCGGGCCGGGCGCCGCTCTCCAGGATCGGCCGGCAGACCTCGATCGTGAAGTCGGTGATGAACTCCATCATCTCGTGCATCATGTCCGGCTCGTCGTACCAGGCGTAGCTGAGGTTCTCCGTGCCCATCCACTCGCGCGCCCGCCAGTAGTACCCCAGGACGCTGCAGTTCGGGCCCAGGACGAGCGGGTGCTCGCGCAGCTTCCATCCGGGCACGAGGAATTCCCGCCAGTACGCGGCGTGGCGGCTGGGGGTGGACGGGCGGAAGCGCCGCTTAACGTCCGCGAAGTCCTCCCGGGTCGTCACCGGGTAGCTCAGGAATTCGTCCATGCTCGCGCGCATGCCCTCGACGGTGCCGGTGATCAGCGACTTCGAGATCACCCCGTTTGCCCCCTGGATGATCTCCGTCTCGCCCTCGCGGCGCAGCACCTTCACCTCGTAGGGCGGGATCATGTCCGTGCGCAGCGGGATGTACTCCCGGGGGTCCAGGTCCCAGTGGGGGGCGCCCGTGAACCAGTCCCAGTGGTAGTCGTCGACGGGCATTCCCTCCTCGCGCCAGCGGTGGCGGGTTTGCGCCCAGATGCCGACCTCGTGGTTGGGCACGCGGTCGACGGGCTGGTAGTTCATGCAGGCGTGGAATCGTTCGAGTGGTGTCATGGAAGTGGTCGGATCAGTAGACGCAGCGCCTTGCCTCGTCGGCGAAGGCGTGGAGGAGGTCGGGCCGGGCGTCGAAGAAGTGGTCCGAGGGGCAGAGGATGTAGCCGCCGCCCCGGCCGGCGGCCTCGAAGCAGCGGCGCACCTCGGCGCGCGTCTCCTCGGGGGTGGAGGTCGTGAAGTATCGGTTCTGGTCGAAGCCGCCGATCATGCAGACCCGCTCGCCAATCCGGCGCTTGGCCGCCGCCAGGTCCACGTCCCCGCCCATCGCCGGCGGCGTGAAGGTTTCCAGGGCGTCGGAGCCCAGGTCGGCCAGCCGCTCAAGGATGGGCATCATCCCCCCGCAGGTGTGGTAGACGACCCTTTGCCCCGCCGCCCGGGCGGCGGCTATGACCACGCGGTCGTAGGGGGCCACGAACGCGTCGAACAGCGCCGGGGAGATCACGGTCGAGGAGGCGTCGCCGCCCCCGTGCTCGATCAGGTCGAAGCGGGCGCCCCGCATCGAGGTGGCGAAGCGCGCCTTGCGGTCGCGCAGGATCCCGAGGAAGCGGTGGACCCAGGCCGGGTCGTCGTAGGTCGCCAGGATCAGCTCCTCCACGCCGTAGAGCACGCAGGCGTCCTGCCAGCAGCCCGGCTGGCCGTACAGGTCGAAGCAGTTGATGCAGCTTCGGATCAGCGCCCGCTCGCCGTAGGCATCCGCCCAGCGGTTCACCTCGTCGCAGTCGCAGAGCGGCTGCGGGGCGAATTCGGCGATCAGCTCGATGTCGGACTTCTCCTTGACCAGCCGCTCGGAAACCCAGGCGGTGTGCTCGTTGGACTGGAGCACCAGGGTCAGGACCCCGCGCGGGGTTGCGATCCGGTAGCGGATGGTGGCGTACTCCTGGCCGGGGACATCCTCCTGCGTGATCCGCCAGGAGGGGGAGCAGATCCGCTTCACCTCGAGGAAGGCCGGCGTGAAGGCCTCGTCGAACCAGGCGCCCTGGGAGGGATCGGGCCTGTGGGCCTGGAGCCAGAAGATCGGGTCCAGGCCGAATTTTGCAAAGAAGTCGTCGTTGGTCGCGCCGGGAAGCCGGTTCCTCAGATAGGACGGCATCACGTGGTGCGTGGTCACCGGCAGGCGGTCGGTGGGCCGGCGCTCAATGGCGGCGACCAGCCTTTCCTTGGGGGTCATGGGATTCATGGAATTGAAGCGGGCAGCAGCCGGAGGAATACTTCAGGCGGGGGCAGCGTTGCGGGATTGATCACCGGCGGGCGGCCGCGCATACGGTAGGGATGACCTCGATCGAACGCGTCCGGCGCGTCATCCGCGGCGAGCCCGTGGACCACCTGGCGGCGCAGCCCATGGGCATGATGTTCTCGGCGAGGCACGCCGGCATCCCCTTCATCGACTACACGAAGGACGGCCGGAAGATGGCCGACGCCCAGCTGAAGTTCGCCGCCGACTTCGGCGTGGACTGCCTGCTGACCTGCTCGGACCCCGCCCGGGAGGTGATCGACATCGCCGGCGACGCGAGCGTCGACTGGTTCACCGACCAGGGGCCGGTCATCAACGAGGAGAGGGCGGCGCTCACCGACAAGCTCCTCCTTCGCACCTTCCGCGTGCCCGATCCCCTCGGCGGGGGCCGGATGCACGACCGCGTGAAGTCGATAGCGCTCATGCGCGCCGCGGCGGGCCCGGGCATGTCCATCGTCGGCTGGATCGAGGGCCCGCTCGCGCTCGCCGCCGAGCTGCGGGGCGTGAACACGATCATGCTCGATTTCGTCGACGATCCGGAATTTGCCCACGACCTGCTCGCCTTCTGCGCGGACGTGGCCATCGCCTACGCGCCGGCCCAGATCGCGGCCGGCGCCGACACCATGGGAATGAGCGACGCCGCCGCGAGCCTGATCGGCCCGCAGCTCTACGCGGAGTTCGTCTGGCCCCAGCAGAAGCGCGTCCTGGACACCCTCCGGCAGGGGCACCCCGACGTGCTGCGCCGGCTGCACATGTGCGGCCGCACGGATTCGCTCATGGAGCGGATGCGGGACCTGCCCGTCGACATCTACGAGATCGACTTCCCGGCGGACCTGGCGCTCGCCCGCGAGCGGCTCGGCCCCGGGCGCGTCATCGCCGGCAACGTCTCCACGATCACCGACTTGATGCAGGGGACCCCCGAGGAGGTGTACGCGGCCTGCGAGCGCTGCCACGCCACCTGCGGGCGCTACCACATCGTCAGCGCCGGCTGCGAGCTGTCGCCGCTGACTCCGCCCGAGAACCTGCGGGCCATGATGGCCTATGCGCGGGACCACGGCTCCGTGGCGGGTGGCTGAGGGGCGGCGGTTCATCGGGACTTAGCCGGACTGGACGAGCTCCATCGCCATTTCCGCCCATTCCCACAGCCGCCGCGGCTGGCCGGCCACCGTGGAGATGTCCTTCAGGACGATCTCGACGTGGCCCTCGCGGGTGCAGTCGAGCATGTGGCGCAGCTCGTCGCGGGCCTTGCCGGGATTCCACGTGTCGGTGGCGAAGACCGCCGGGTTGGGCTTGTAGCTGAAGACGTAGTCGCCGCCCACCGCGGCGCCGCCGCGCGCGACGTTGATCCGGTAGTTCATCGACACCTTCCGCAGGTTCGGGATCCGCCGGAGGATCTCCATCTTCGTGTCGAGAACCTCGCAGCAGCCGTAGTAGACCAGGCCCCAGCGCGCCAGCCAGGGAAGGTCGTGGCGCAGGGCGAATTCCCAGTGCATGTCCGGCGACACCTCCGTGAATATCTGCGCGTTGGAGCAGCCCCAGAGGTGCTCCGGCCGCGGATGGGCCGGGTCGAAGCCCGGCTTGGGCAGCGCGGTCGTGTAGCCGTAGGCCCCCGATCCGATCCGGCAGTTGTTGTTGTTCACCGCCAGGAGGTTCAGCGCGACCATCTGGTCGAGCTCCCTCATGTAGCAGTCAACCAGCCGGTCGACGGCCGCGTGCACGAGCTCGGGCTGCTCGATCAGGTCGGTGAGCGCCTCCTGGATGCCGTACCAGCGCACCAGGTTGTCCCAGGGGGTGAACCAGTAGTTGTCTCGGCCCTGCTCGCGGACCGGGATGATGTCGCCGAAGGCCGCGCGCATCGCGGCCAGGCGGGCCGCGGTGTCCGCGCGGTTCACGCCGACGACCGGTACCTTTATCTTGTCCAGGTCGGCCTCGGTCGTGATCTGCGGGTCGAAGTGCTGGGAGATGATGCCCCCGTCGGTGATGTTAAGCTGGTCGCCGATCCGCTCCATCCCAAAGCTGCTGCTCCACCAGGTGATGGGGCAGGGGACGAAGTCGCTGACGATGATGTCCACGGGCATGTGCCGCCATAGGTAGACCTGCCGGCGCAGCTCCGTCTCGACCTTCCGCGCCCAGGGCGCGGCGCAGCGCAGCTTCAGCTCGTCCTCGCCGCCGAACTCGTGCCAGGGCACCTCCGTGATCCAGACCATCGGCCGCTCGGAGCGAAGGTCGTTGAGGCGGGTCCACAGGCGCGCCTTCTCGCGATGCACCGGCAGTGCGGCGATCGCGGCGACCTGCTCGGCGAGCGGCCGGAGGACGTCGCGGTCGGCGGCGAGGGTTTCATAAGTGGCTGGGGTTTCCGGTGCGGTGGTCATGGAAGCATGAGCTGGTCGATGTAGGCGTCCTCAAATCCGGGCTGGAGGTTGAGCTCGACGGATTCCATGGACGCCGCGGCGGCGTTCATTTCCCCGAGCAGGCTCTGGTCGTTGAGCGCGAGGAAGGCGCCGCCCAGGGAGGTGTTGCCCACGACCTTGATCTGCGCGGGCGAGAACCCCGGGAGCAGCCCGCATCCGATCGCGTGGTCGAGGGACAGGTGCAGCCCGAATCCGCCGGCCAGGTAGAGGGTCTTCACGTCCCGGGCCGAGGTGCCGAGCAGTTCCAGGAGGGTCGTGATCCCGGCGGCGATCGCGGCCTTGGCCTGCAGGAGCCGGGCGACGTCCACCTCCGAAACCCATACCGGGCCGGACGCGCCCCCGTCGTGCAGCCGCAGGCGCCGGCCGTACTCGTCGGCCTCGACCGCCGCGCCTGCGTGGGCCATGAAGTCCTCGGCGAACCGGCCGCTTTGCTGGAGAATTCCCGTCCGCCGGCCCTCCCAGAGAAAATCGACGTAGGCCGAGCCGCAGAGCCCGATCGGCCGATCCACGCCGCCAATCACTCCCAGCTCGGCGGAAAAGGGCCTGGCGGTCAGCCGCACCCGCTCGGTCGCGCCCCTGACCCCCCGGGAGCCGCTGGTCAGGCCGGCGCCCTCGAAGGCGGGACCCGCGGCCGTGGCGCAGCCGATCAGCCGGTCCCCGACCTTGGCGATGATCTCGCCGTTGGTCCCCACGTCGACCAGGAGGGAGGGGCCCTCGTCGTAGAGCATGCCCGTCGCCACGAGCCCGGCGGCAAGGTCCGCCCCGATGTAGGCGGCCGGGCTGGGGAGCAGGTGCACCTCGGCCCCCGGACCGCCGAAGGCAAGCCCGAGCCGGCCGGGCGCGTAGACCCTGTGCTCGAGAAAAACCGGCTTGAACGGATGGATCCCGAGCGGGCTCGGGTCCTCGCCGGCAAGAAGGTGCTGCATCGTCGTGTTTCCGGCCACGGTCATGATGCCGACCTCGGAGGGGGCGATGCCGGCGTGGGCGCAGGCCTCGGCCAGCAGCGGCTGGATCGTCTCCTCGGCGATCGCGTGCCGGAGCTGGGCCACGCCGTCGGCCCCCTGCGAGCAGAACTGGATGCGGGTGAGGACGTCCTCGCCGAACCGGATCTGCGCGTTGAACGACGACGCGTCGGCGAGCACCTTCCCGGTGACCGTGTCGCAAAGGAGCAGGGCGACCGTCGTCGTGCCCACGTCCACCGCGGCCCCGTACCGGGCCGAGGGCAGGAGCGGGTCCTGGGCCCAGGGGACGTTGATCCGGAATTCCGCGACGACCGCCGGCTCGTGCCGCAGCAGCGATCGCGCCGGCACGGCGACCCGGGCGTCGCAGCCCGGGGAGATGCGCGCCTGGCAGGAGCGGATGCGGCCGTTGGGCGCCGCCGTGATATCGCCCTTCCCGTGCAGGCGCGCGAGGGAGCCTCCGCGAAGCTCCACCTCGCAGCCGCCGCACAGGCCGCGCCCGCCGCAGCGGGTGTTCAGGGGGAATCCCCTCCGGGCCAGGAGCTCGGAGAGCGGCAATTCCGCCTCGCTTGCCGCGTGGGCGAGCTCGCGCCTTCCGTCGGGTGTTTCCAGTTCGAGGTGGGATTGCCTCATCGGATTCTTGGCATGGCGCAGGTGGGGTGAATGAGTAAAAAGCTAACAGTAAGTATAACTTATGGAAATGACTAAGCGATCCATTGCGGCGCCATGCGAATCGGATTTACTTCCGCTATGCCATGCTATTAGACGGTCATATGCCCCTTCTATCTGATCTCACCGCCGCGGTGGCTGCCGGGAAGCGGACTGACACCGTGCGGCTTACCCAGGAACTCCTCGCTGCGGGCACCTCGCCGCAGGACGTCGTCGAAAAGGGACTGGTGCCCGGCATGGCGATCGTCGGGGACCGTTTCAAGCGCAACGAGATCTTCGTTCCGGAAATGCTGGTCGCGGCCCGCGCCATGAAGGAGGCCCTCAAGCTTCTCGAGCCGCTGCTCGCCGCCGCCGGGATCAAGCCGAAGTACACCGCCATCATCGGCACGGTCCAGGGCGACCTGCACGACATCGGCAAGAACCTCATCTCCATGATGTGGCGCGGCGCGAACTTCGCGGTCATCGACCTGGGCACCAACGTCACCGCGGAGAAGTACCTTGCCGCGGCGAAGGAGCACAAGGCGAACATTGTCGGCCTGTCCGCCCTCCTGACCACCACGATGCCCTCGATGAAGGAGACCGTGCGCATCCTGAAAAGCTCCGGCCTGGACGGGCTGAAGGTTGTCATCGGCGGCGCGCCGATCACCCAGGAATTTGCCAATGACATCGGAGCCGACGGCTACGCGGCCGACGCGGGTTCGGCCGTCGACCTCGCCAAGCGCCTCGTGGGCGAGGCGGCCTGATCGCCACCCCCTCCGCGCGACGAAACATGGGGCGGGGCAATGAAGCCTTCCTCCCTCACCGGCCGCCAACGAGTCAACCGCATGCTGGCGCGACGCGACCACGATCGCGTGCCGCGCTGCGACACGTTTTGGGCTGACACGATCGCGCGCTGGCAGCGGGAGGGACTGCAGTGGGACCAGAACGACGTCCTGCGCCTCCTGGAGTGCGATTTCCAGGGGCTTTGCTGGTCGTGGCCCGCTCCCTTTCCGTTGCAGCGCGACGTCCTGGCCTCCGACGCGGAGACCGAGACGGTCCGCGACGGCTGGGGGGGCGTCGCCCGGTACTGGAAGGGCCGGTCGGGCACGCCGGAGCACATCAGCTTCGACTGCGATTCACGGGAGAAATGGGAGCGGATTTACAAGCCGGCGATGCTCGCCGCCCCCATCCAGGTCGACACGCGGATGGCGCTCCTGCGCTACCGGGAGGGCCGGAAGCTGGGGCGGTGGACGCACCTGAGCGGGGTCGAGGGGTTTGAGGCGCTGAGGCGGCTGATCGGGGACGAGGCCTTCCTGATGGCGATGATTGACGACCCGGACTGGGTGAGGGACATCGTCAAGGTCCACACCGACATCGTCCTGCGCACCTACGAGGCGATCCTGGCGGAGGGCGTCGCGCCGGACGGCCTGTGGATTTACGGGGACCTGGCCTACAACCACGCCACCATCTGCTCGCCGGCGATGTATCGGGCTCTCGTCTGGCCGGAGCACAAGCGGATGGCCGACTGGGCGCACGCCCGGGGCATGCGCGTCATCTATCACACGGACGGGAGGGTGGGCGCCGTCCTCGACCTGTTCATCGAGGCGGGGTTCGATTGCCTCCAGCCGATCGAGGCGAAGGCGGGGATGGACATCCGCGTCCTCGCGCCGGCCTACGGCTCGCGGCTGGCGATGTTCGGGAACATCGACGTGATGAAGATGGCGACCAACGACCTCGGGCTGATCGAGGAGGAGATCCGCTCCAAGTTTGCGGCGGGCATGGCGACCCGCGGCTACGCCTACCACTCCGACCACTCCGTCCCGCCCCAGGTGAGCTGGGAAACCTACCGGGCGATCATCGGACTCATCGACCGCCACGGCGCCTACTGACACCCCCCATGCCCCCCGACACCATCAAGCCCTTCCTCCCCAAATGGCGCTCGACCCTCACGGATCGCGAGCGCTTCTGCCGCCAGCTCCGCAGGCTGCCGGTCGACCGTTGCTTCAACATGGAGTTTGGCTACTGGGACGACAACTTCCGGCTCTGGCCGCTGTTTCGCGACAACGGCATCCGGGACAACGCCGCGGCCGACATCTTCCTGAACTTCGACCGGACCGCCACGGTCGGGGCCCCCTGGATGCACCCGGTCTTCCCCGACCAGGAAATCTCCCGGAACGCCTCCACCCGGATCCTGCGCAACGGCGACGGGCTGATCGCCGAGGTGCCGCTCGACGGCCACGACACGATCCCCCATTACCTCGAGGCGACGGTCAAGACACCGGAGGACTGGAAGCGGGTCAAGGAGGAGCGCTTCGACCGCTCGCACCCGGACCGCCGGCCGGACATCGCCGCCATCCGCCGGGAGCACCCGGACAACCGCGACTATCCGCTCGGCGTGTGGGCCGGATCGATGATCGGGAAGGTCCGCGACATGCTGACCGTCGAGGGGCTCGCCTACGCCGTGTACGATTATCCTGAGATGGTCGAGGACATGGTCGAGACGTCCTGCCTGCTGGTTGAGGACTACCTCGACGCTGTCCTTCCCCACGTGGCCTTCGACTTCGCCGGCGGGTGGGAGGACATCTGCTACAAGAGCGGGCCGCTCGTGTCGGTCGGATTTTTCCGCGACGTGGTGGTGCCCCGCTACAAGCGGATCAGCGCCCGGCTGCGGGCCCGCGGGATCGACACGTGGTGGATCGACTGCGACGGGGACGTGCGGCCGCTCATCCCCCATTTCCTCGAGGGCGGGGTGAACACGATGTTTCCCTGGGAGGTCAACGGTTCGGGGCACCCGGGCGCCGCGCTGGAGCGCTGGGGCGCCGAGCTTCGGATCATGGGCGGGGTCGACAAGATGGTCCTGGGCCGCGGCCGGTCCGCCATCCGCGAACTGCTCACCTCGCTTGCGCCCTATGTCGCGCGCGGCGGCTACATTCCCTTCTGCGACCACCGGTGCCCGCCCAACGTGGACCCGGACGACTACGTCTACTACCTGAGGCTCAAGGAGGAGCTCTTCGGGATTTGAGCCCCATGACATCCCGCGAAAAAGTCCGGCTGGCCCTCGACCACAAGCCCGGCCCGGTGCCGGTCGACTTCGGGAGCACGCCGGTGACAGGCATCCACGTGAGCTGTGTCGCGGCGCTGCGGGAGCACTTCGGGCTGGACCGGCACCCGGTCAGGGTCTGGGAGCCCTTCCAGATGCTCGGCGAGATCGAGGACGACCTCTCCATCGCCCTGGGCGCGGACTGCACCGGGGTCGCCGGGCGGGGCACGCTCTTCGGGTTTCCCCGGGAGGGCTGGCGGGAGTGGCGGGCGCCCTGGGGGCAGGTCATGCTCGTGCCGGAGGGCTTCCGCCCGCGCGCGGAGCCGGCCGGCGGCCTGCACCTCTTCCCCCAGGGGGACGGGGCGGCGCGGCCCAGCGGCCACATGCCGGCGGGCGGGTATTTCTTCGACGCGATCATCCGGCAGGAGCCGATCGACGAGGACCGGCTCGATCCGGCCGACAATTGCGAGGAGTTCACGCCGCTGTCGGCCGACGACATCGGGCACTGGCGCCGGGTCCTGGCCGGGGCCCGCGGAAATGGGCGGGCGATCGTCGGCGGCATGGGCGGCACCGCCTTCGGGGACATTGCCCTGATCCCCGCCGTCGGACTTCGGAACCCCCGCGGCATCCGCGACGTCTCGGAGTGGTACGTGTCCCTGGTCGAGCGGCGCCCCTACGTGCACCGGGTCTTTTCCCGGCAATGCGAGGTGGCGCTGAAGAATCTCGAGGTCTTCCGCGACTTGGCCGGCGACGCGATCGATGTCCTCGTGGTCTGCGGGACGGATTTCGGGACCCAGGCCTCGCAGTTCTGCTCGCCGGAGACCTTCGACGACCTCTTCGCCCCCTACTACCGGATCATCAACGAGTGGGTCCACCGCAACACCTCCTGGAAGACGTTCAAGCATTCCTGCGGCGCGGTCCGGCCGCTGATCGGGCGCTTCATCGACGTGGGCTTCGACATCCTCAACCCGGTCCAGTGCTCGGCGACGGACATGGACCCGGTCCGGCTCAAGCGGGACTTCGGCGACCGGCTCGTCTTCTGGGGCGGGGGAGTGGATACCCAGCACACGCTGCCCTTCGGGACGCCGGCGGAGGTGCGGACCCAGGTCACCGAGCGGCTGCGCGCCTTCTCCCCGGGAGGGGGCTTTGTCTTCAACACGATCCACAACATCCAGGCGATGACCCCGGTCGCCAACATCGTCGCGATGGTCCAGGCCGTTCGCGACTTCAACGGGGCAGGCGCATGAAAACCCAACGCAAGGCAGTTTCCCTCGGCGACCATTACACGCTGGCGGGCGCGAGCGCCCGCTTCGAGGCCTGGTGGGAGTGCCGTGTCATCGACCGCCCGCCCGTTACTTTCTGGGTCGACAGCCCGAACCCTCCGCCGGCGCCGCGCGCAAACCACGCCTCGCTGCGGGACCGCTGGTTCGACGTCGAGTTCCAGGTCGAGAGTGCGTTTGCGAACATCACCTCGCGGCCCTGGCTGGGCGACAGCGTGCCGAGCTGGATGCCGAACCTCGGGCCGGACCTCACCTCGACCCTCTTCGGCGGCGAGCTGACCTTCAGCGAGTATACGAGCTGGTGCCAGAGGAACGTCCCGGAGACGGGCGACTGGGAGCGCTTCATCGCCACGCCTCCGGATTTCGACAATGTCTACTGGAAGACGATCGACGCGATGATCACACGCGGCGCCGAGCGTTTCGGCGACCGCTGTGTCGTCGCCATGCCCGACCTGCACGGCAGCTTCGACATCCTGGCCGGGCTCCGGGGGCCCGAGAACCTCTGCCTGGACATCATGGACGAGCCGGAGCTCGTGCGGCGCGCGGGACTCCACGCCGCCGGCGCCTATGCGGAGGCCTTCCGCCGGTTCCACCGCCGCCTGACGGAGCTCCGCCAGCCAACCACCACCTGGTGCTCCTACCTGCACAGCGGGCCGGCCTACATTCCCAGCTGCGACTTCTGGTGCCTGGTTTCCCGGGACATCGGCAACGACCTCGTCCGGCCGACCATCGAGATCGAGATGGCCCAGATGGAGCGGAGCATCTTCCACCTGGACGGGACCCAGGCGCTGCAGCACCTCAACGACGTGCTCCGGCTCCCGGGGCTCAACGCCCTGCAGTGGGTTTTTCAGGCCGGCCAGGGGCCGGCCTCCCGCTGGCTCGCGGTGTACCGCACCGCACTCGAGGCTGGGAAGGCGGTCCAGGTATTGGCCGACGACCCCGAGGACGCGCTCACCGTCCTCCAGCGCCTCGGCCCGAAGGGCCTTTGGATCACCGTCTGCCGGCCCTTCCGCAACGAGGCCGACGGGCTCTCGTTCCTGGAGGCCGTCCGCCGCCTGTCCTGCTGAGCCCGCTCCAATTCGCATCGCATTGCACGAACCCCGGAATCAATCTGAAATCATGCCAGCCCCCAAAATCACCATCATTGGCGAACTGATCAACAATGCCTACGCGCGGGCCCGGACCGCCTGGGAGAAGCGCGACCTGGCCGGATACCAGAATCTCGCCCGGCTCCAGGCCGGCAAGGGCGCCGGGGCGATCAACGTGAACGTCGACGGCACCCAGCGGCTCCAGGTCCGCATCGAGGAGATGCTCGAGTTCCTGCCCAAGCTCGTTCCCGCGCTGCAGGCGGCCACCGATGTCGCGCTGAGCTTCGACAATCCCAACCTCGACTACCAGCGGGTGGCGATGGCCCACTTCGACCGCTCGAAATCCCGCGCCAAGCCGATCTTCAACTCGCTGGCCGCCTCGAGGCCGCAGCTCGACGAGATGATCGAGTTCATCCGCGTGCACGACATGCGCTGCATCGTCATGGCCTCGGAGAAGTTCACGGCCGGCGGGGGATCGGAAACCAGCTACAAGGCCGAGGAATGCCACGACACGGTGTGCCAGTTTGTGGACCTGCTCGCCTCGAAGGCCGGCCGGGTGACCGACGACATCATCGTGGACCCGGGCCTGGCCCCGGTCGCGGCCGACACCTACGGCATCGTCAACCTGGGCCTGGACACGATGCGGCTCTGCCGGGCCAACCCGAAGCTCAGGGGAATCCACTTCTCCGTCGGGCTCTCGAACTTTGCCTACGGGCTCCACAAGGGTGTCCGCCACAAGCTGGAGCGGGCCTACCTCACCGTCGCCGGGCGCGCCGGGCTCGACTACGCGCTGGCCAACGTCGAGCTCAACGCCGAGCCGCTTCCCCCGGAGGACCCGATGGTGGGTGAACTCGAGGCCGTCCTCGAGGCGGGAAGGCCGCTGGCCGGCGAGACGCTCGAGGACGCGGGATACCGGATGACCGACAAGATCATGGAAATCTGCGCGGCCTATCCGGCGCCGTAGACCGGGCCCGCTTTTGGCAACCGATCCCCGATCGCTTCCGCCGGTCACCGTCCTCAGCGGCTTCCTGGGCGCGGGCAAGACCACGCTGCTGAACCACCTGGTTGCCAACGCGGGCGGCCGGCGGCTGGCCCTGATCGTGAACGACGTCGCGGCGATCAACATCGACGCGCAGGTGGTGGCCGCGCAGGCCGCCGGCCCCGCGCCGGCGGCATCCCGAAAGCTGGTCCAGCTCGGCCGCGGCTGCGTCTGCTGCTCGATCAGCGACGAGTTTGCCGAGACGCTCGCCGAGCTCTGCTCAACCGGCAGCTACGACCACGTCCTGGTCGAGGGCAGCGGCGTGGCCGACCCGCGCGGCGTCGCGCGACTGTTCACGCAGCCCAACGCCTTCCGAAGGAGCCTGGCCGATTTCGCCCGGCTGAGCGCGCTGGTGACGGTGGTCGATGCAGCCGATTTCCTGCGGCGCTGGGACGGTCGGCCCGCCGGCGAGGTCCAGGAACCCCGCCAGCCCAAGCCGGTCATCGAGCTGATGGTCGAGCAGGTTGAGTGCGCCGACATCCTGGTCCTGAACAAGTGCGACCTTCCCGCGGCCGGCGACATCGACCGGCTGGAGGCAATCCTGCGGGGGTTGAACGGCCACGCGGAGATCCTTCGCACCGAGCGCGGGAGGATGGATGCCGGGCTGCTGCTCGACCGGACCCGGTTCGAGCCGGATGCGACCCTGCGCGGCGCGGGTTGGCTGCGGCTGATCGACGGGATCGCCCCGGTTGGGGGCGCGCCCCGGGCTTCCCGGCCGGTCGCCAGCCGGGTCATCCCGGACGGCGAGGCGACCTATGGCATCCGCACCGCGGTCTTCACGGCGCGTCGGCCGTTCCGCAGGGAGGCCTTCGAGATGGCGGTGACGCGCCTGGCGCCGTCGCTCCTGAGGGCGAAGGGGTTTTACTGGGTTGCGGAGGAGCCCGACAGCATGGGCTTCCTTTCGGTCGCCGGCGGGCTCCTGCGCTTTGAATTTGTCGGCACCTGGTCGGCGGCCCTCCTGGAGCGCGGCGTGATCAAGGCCGCGGAGATGCCCGAGTCGGCAAAGGCTCGCTGGGAAGAGCCCAACGGCGACCGGCGCCAGGAATTGGTCTTCATCGGCGCGCCGCTCGACGCGGCCGCCCTGACCGCGGAACTCGAGCGCTGCCTGGCCTGACCCCTTTTGACCTTATGAGATTTCACCGCGACGCCTACCTTGAGCTGATGACCTATGGAAAGGCCCCCCGGCCGATGTTCATCGAGCTGTTCGGGCCGCTCATCGGGCTCGAGGACGAATGGCGGGGGCAGGGTGCGTCCGAGGAGGAGATCAACCTGACGGCCTTCGACTGGGACTACGTGCCGATCGTCGACTGCGGCTGTTATCCGCTGCCCCGCGGCCCGGCCCCGGTGACGATCAGCGAGGATGAGGATGAGCTCCTCCAGCGCGACTTCCTGGGCCGGACGCTTCGGCTCATGAAGAAGACCGCGACCCACGCCCTTCCGATGGATTTCCCGGTCCAGACAATGGACGACTGGCTGCGGGTGAAGCCCTTCTACGAGTTCACGCCGGACCGGATCAACTGGGCGGAGGTTGAGGCGGCGCGGCGCGCACGGGAGCAGGGCGCGCTCATCCGGGCCTACATGCCCGGCGCCTTCGACATGCCGCGCGACCTCATGGGCGAGGAGATCGCCTGCCTGGCCTACTACGAGCAGCCGGAGCTGATGGAGGACATCATGGCGACGCTCCTGGACACGACGCGCCGGGTCCTGGAGCCGATCGCCGCCGCCGTTCAGATCGACCAGCTCTCCGTGCACGAGGACTTCGCGGGGAAGTCCGGACCGCTGATCGGGCCGAGCCAGATCGCCGAGCATTTCCGGCCGTATTACCGCGCGATCTGGGAGCCCCTGGCCGCGCGCGGGGCGAGGATATTCCAGGTCGACACCGACGGGAACATCAATGCGGTCATACCCGCGCTCCTCGACTGCGGCGTCACCTGCATCTATCCGATGGAGCCCGCCGCGGGCATGGACATTGTCGACGTGAGGAAGACCTTTGGCACCCGCCTGGCCATGCTCGGCGGCATCGACAAGCACGTCCTGCGAAGCGACAAGGCCGCGATCCGCCGGGAACTGGAGTACAAGATGCAGCCCCTGATGCGCGCCGGCGGCTGCGCCTTCGGCCTGGACCACCAGATCCCCAACGGCACTTCCATCGAAAACTACCGCTACTACGTGGACACCGGCCGTGAAATCCTGGGTCTCCCCCCCCGCGACCCCTCCCAAAAAGGCTGGGAACGCATGGGCATGTGAGGGCTGGGTGGATCGGTTTGAGGGTGGAGCGCGATCTCCGAGCGCGCTGAGCGACCCGGTAATGCTGGGAACGCCCGAACCCCAGCCAAAGCTACCCGGGCAGCAGGCTCAATAGTTTGGCCTTCACGTGTTTTCCCGCCTCGTGCGGGTCGTAGGTTTCGCCCACGCGGAGAAGCTGTGCCATGTCCGTGCAAAATCCGCGGTCGGCCAGATGGGATTCGAGAATCCCGATAAAATCGGCCCGTGCCACGGCGCCGCCCTCCTGTTTCAGGTAGTGCAGAAATGATTCGATCACGGCTGCCGGATCGGCGGGGGGATTGGCTTTGGCGAGCGCCCAGTAGAGGTCGAACAGATCGCGACCCCGTCTGCGCTGAAACAGGGCCCGCATCTTGGTGCCGAGCATCTCGTGGAGATCATAGCCATTGAGCACAGACTTCACCGGCGCGCCACGGAAGGCATATTCGAACGGAATCTGCACGATGTCCCGGTGCGGTGCCCGTTCGGTGACGTTGGCTTCCACCACGATGTCCAGGGTGGTGCCGGGTTCGCTGACCGATGGAACGGAATACGTCAGCCGCAGCACACGCGACGGCTGGACGGCGTTCCGGATCGCCAGATGGATTGTGTCCCAGATCGAGTTGGCCGGCTTGCCGAACACTGCGCGCAAGACACGCCGGATCGCCTTCGCGATGTGCGCTTCCGGCCGGTCGCCGAACACGACCAGATCGATGTCTTCACTGTAACGCGCGGCGGGAGCGAGATGCACCTTGTGCAGCAATGTGCCGCCGCGCATCGCAATCTGGCTGCGCAGGAATTTGTCGTTGAACAGGGCCGTCATGGCCAGGCACAGCAGAAGATCCTGCTCGACCTGGCGCTGACTCGGCCATGGAACGGACGCCTGGTGGGCGACCACATCGCGACGGGTGAGCGGGTTCATGCGTCAAATTCCCCGGAGTTGTCGATGATTCGCCACCGGCCGTTCACCGCGCCCTCCGGCTGGCCGATCGGCGAGGCCACGAGCGGGATCAGCGGCCGCTTTGACCGCAGCCAGTCGTCGACGACCGCCGCGAGTTTGGGTTCGCCGGATTTATCGAGAACATAGCCGAGACGCTGCGCGGTGGCCGTCTCGTCTTCCTCGTCGAGCACGGAACGCAGTTCACCATGGCGGATGAGAGGAAATAGGGGCCGGAGGGTTTCCGCGGCCCGGCCGATTCCGCCGATGCGCGGGGCATACCGGACCAGGTCGAAGGCCGTCGCCGCGGGCGTGCTGACCCGGGTGGGCGCGAACGCGTTCGCAAGCTGCTGCGTGGGGGTGCGTTCGATGCCGCGCTTGACGAAGAAAAGCACCCGCAGTTGTCCGACCTTGATGGGGCGGCGGGCTGTGTCCGTCATCACCTGCGTGACTTGGATTGATTGCGGATTCGAACCGTGGGCGCTCGCCGCAGTTTGCAGCGCCAGATAGTAAGGATGTCCGAGCCATCGGAAATAATCGTCGAGCCACCAATCGACCGGCGGACTTCCCCGCGAATAGTGCTCGGGGTTGACGATCAGGATGAATTGATGTTTCCGCGAAACCCGGGCGATCCGGTGGCCCAGCCGGTAGAGCTGGCTCTTTGCGGCCTCGATCTTCAGCCCTGTTTCCTTGAGCAACTGAGCCAATGGGAATGCGACCCGACCGCCGGCCAATTGAGCGTCGATAAATGCCGCCGCGGCACCGGTCCGTTGCTTTCCTGCCATGGAAAAGTCGCTCATTTCGTTTTCAATCTGTTTCGTTATACACTCTACATTGCAAACAGAAAGATTCAGATAGACTGGCAGTTTATTGTGTTACTACTTAAAGGTTAGCGACATATATCGTATGTCGCTTACTTTGTCTTCCGTATGCGTCTAGCTTCCACTAGACCCCAAAATTTGTTAGTGGGTCAATTTGAAGAAGGATCGACTCTTCCCTCCCAACCATGACTGAGGTGGAGCGCGATCTCCGAGCGCGCTGGTT
>CAITEC010000090.1 GCA_903891325.1 uncultured Opitutaceae bacterium | reverse complement strand
GTGCAACCTGCCGAATGTAGGTCGATTTTCCCGCCATGTTCGGACCGGTGATGAGCGCGATCTGGCCGTCGTCGGCCGCAAGCTGGGTGTCGTTGGGAACGAAGGACTGCCGTCCGCCGCCGGCCGCGGCCTCCGCGGCCCGGAGGACCTGCTCGACGACCGGGTGCCTGCCCTCGACGATCTCCAGGCCGCCGCCCTCGACCAGCTCGGGACGACTGTAATCCCATTCGCGGGAGAGCTCCGCCCAACCGGCCAGTACGTCCACTTCCGCCAGCGCATCGGCGGTTTGCGCGAGCGCAACGGACTCATCCAGCGCGGCGGCGACCAGCGCGCCAAAGAGCTCCCGTTCCCGCGTGAGGGCGTTCTCGTCGGCGTGAAAAATCTCCTGCTCCTTCTTTCGGAGCGCCTCGGTGATGTAGCGCTCGCCGCCGACCGTGGTCTGGCGGCGGATGTAGTCGGGCGGCACGAGGTGCAGGTTCGCCTTGGTCACCTCAATGTAATAGCCAAAGTTGTTCGTGAACCGGACCTTCAGGCTGCGGATTCCCGTGCGCTGCTGCTCGGCGCGCTCCAGCTCGGAGAGCCACGCCCGATTGTCGGCGGTCAGCGAGCGGAGGCGGTCCAGCTCCGCATCGTACCCGGCGCGGACCATGCCGCCCTCCTCGATGTCCGCGGGAAGCTCGTCGGGCAGCCCGCGGCCAAGAAGCTCGCGCAGCGCGGGAAGTTCGCTCAGCCGACCGGCGAGCTCGGCGAGGCCCGGACCCTCGCCG
This sequence comes from uncultured Opitutaceae bacterium, assembly GCA_903891325.1. Lineage (GTDB taxonomy): Bacteria > Verrucomicrobiota > Verrucomicrobiia > Opitutales > Opitutaceae > Palsa-1447. The sequence continues at coordinate 19,789 of CAITEC010000090.1, read as the reverse complement.
AAGGCGGCGAGCTGGGCCCTGACGCCCGGAATCTGCGCGAGCGTGTCCCGGACACCGCCAAGTTCCCGGGGATTGCGCAGGCGGTTCTGCAGCCGCCCGAGGATCCGCGGGATGTCCCTGACCGGCGTGAGCAGCTCGCGGAGCGCGGAAAGCTGGACCGGCTTGGATCCGAATTCCCCGACCAGCGCTTGGCGGCGCGAGATTTCCACCCCATCCAGCCCGGGGGCCAGCAGCCAGCGCTCGAGCAGCCGGGAACCGGCGGCGGTCCGGGTCCGGTCGATTGCCGCCAGCAGGGAGCCGTCGCGGGTGCCGCGGATTGACGCGAATATCTCGAGGTTCCTGAGTGTCGCCGGGTCGAGCAGCAGCGTGCGGGCGCTTCGGTACTCGTGGATGCCGCGGAGGTTCTCGGGCCGGGCGCAAAGATTCTCGGTCGCGTACTGGATCATCGCCCCGGCCGGCCCGAGCCCGGGGTGGGAGGGCGCGATCCCAAAGCCCTGGAGCGTGAGGACTCCCAGCGCCTCTCGGACCGCCTGGGAGCCCGCGGCCGCCGCGAAGCGGTAGGAGGGCAGTTCCGTGCAGAGCCGCCGCGAGCAGAAGGCGTGCAGGGCGCGGACGGCCGGCTGGTCGTGCGGGGCGGCCTGCCAGCGGGCGAGGTCGCCTTCCGGGACGAGGACCTCGGCGGGATTGAGCCCGGTGAGCACCGGGAGCAGGTCCTCGATCCTGCCGTCGCTCGCCAGCTTGAACTCCCCGGTGGACAAATCGAGCCAGGCGGCGTGCAGGCCGAGCCTGTCGAGCGAGAGCGCAGCCAGGTACTGCGTGCTCGCCGACTCAAGCTGGCTCGCTGCAAGCGTCGTGCCCGGGCTCAGGATCCGGGTGACCTGGCGCTTCACGAGCTTTCCGGCCTGGGCCGGCTCCTGCTGGTCGCACATCGCGACCTTCCGGCCCGCGGCGAGCAGCTTGCCGACATAGGTGTCGGCCGCGTGATAGGGAATCCCCGCCATCGGGTGCTCCTGGCGCTTCGTGAGCGTGAGCCCGAGGAGCCGGGAGGCCGCCACGGCGTCGTCGAAGAACATCTCGTAGAAATCCCCGAGCCTGAAGAGCAGGATCGTGTCGCGCGGCAGCGCGCGCTTCACCTCGAAGTACTGCCGCATCATCGGGGTGAGCTTTTCGGCGTCGGCCATGGGGGTCAGCGGCGGCTCCACAGCCGCAGGGAGGCAAGGAGGAAGTCCTCGAGCGCAGCCGCCTCGTTGAGGTTGTAGGCGAAGAGCCGGGTGTCGCGCTCGAGCCTGCCGATCGCCGCGGTGAAGGCGCGGCGGGTGGCCGCGTCCCCGGCCGCGAGCCGGGGGGCGGCAAAGGCCAGCGTGGCCTCCTCGATGGCGGTGAAGAAGCGCGCGCGGATCCCCTTGGCCAGGCCTGTCTCGATCGCCACCTGCTCGTCCTCGGGGATGTCCGGCGGCAGCGCCGCCTTTTCCCTGGCCCAGGCCTCATCGGTGGCGGCTTCCAGGATCGCCTTGAAGCGGGCGACCAGCCCATAGACGGAGAAGATGTGGTCGGCAACCGCCTGCTTTCCCGCGGTCCCGGCGACGATGCGCTCGTGCCACGCGGCATAGTCTGCCAGCCACGCCCGCCACGGGGCGGCCGCCGCGGCGGCCGGATCCGCGCCGGCACGGGAGGTGAGCCGGAAGTGAAGGCAGCGGCTCCGGATGGTCGGCAGCAGGGCGTAGGGGTGGGTGGTCAGCAGGATGAGGACCGTGTGGGCGGGCGGCTCCTCGAGCGTCTTCAGGAAGATGGCCGCGGCGTTCGGGTGCATCCGGTCCGCCTCGTGGATAACCGCCACCTTCCGCGACTCGAGGGCGGTGGACTTGTGGACCTTGCCGATCAGGCTCCGGGTATCGTCGGCGGAAATCTGCCGCATCTTCTTGGCCGGGCGCAGGGTGAAGAAGTCGGGGTGCCGGTCCAGCGGCGGGCCGTCCAGGAGCCGGTCGGCGATGGCCCGAGCCGCCGCCGCGAGCATTTCCAGGTCGTCGCCGTGCAGCAGCAGGCTGTGCCCGAGCCGGTCGGCCTCGATCGCCCGCTCGATGACCATGACGGCGGGTGTCCCGACCAGCGCCGGCGGCCAGGCCTGCGGGGTTCGCACCATCACCCCAGCCTCGGCTTCACGGCGGCCCAGATGCTCTTCTCGATCGCATCCTCGGTCCGTGCGCCGTCGATCACGACAAACCGCTGCGGCATGCTCTTTGCCAGGACCAGGTAGCCCTCGCGGATCTTGTTGTAGAAGCTGATGTTCTCCCGCTCCATCCGGTCGGGGACGTCGGAGGCGCGCTGGCGGATGCGCTTGAGGCTGAGGGTGGTCGGGACGTCGATCACGATCGTGAGGTCGGGCATGACGTTTCCCACCGCGAACTGGTTGATCTGCTGGACGGGATCGCGCGCGAGGTTCCGTCCGATCCCCTGGTAGACCGTGGAGGAGTCGAGGAAGCGGTCGCTGAGGACCGTGCAGCCCCGGACCAGCGCCGGGACGATCACCTCGCGGACAAGCTGGGCGCGGGCGGCGGTGAAAAGCAGCAGCTCGGTCTCCGCGCACATCTCGTCACCGCGGGAATTGTGGACGATGATGTTCCGGATCTGCTCGCCGATCTCGGTGCCGCCGGGCTCGCGCACGCTCACGACCTCCCGCTTCAGCTTTTGGAGGTGGGCGGCCAGCCGGACGATCTGCGTCGACTTGCCGCTTCCCTCGGATCCTTCAAAGGAGATCAGCGTGCCGGGAGGTTTCTGTTTCAGTGGCATTGTCCTGAGTTTGGGGACGGGCCCGGGGGCTTCAACCAATTAGTGCCAGCCGCCGAGCAGGGCCCGGATGTCGGCCGGCGAGGGGCTTTCGCCGGTTCGCACATAGTGGCCGCTCGTGCACACGCCCAGGGCCAGGCAGGACTCGGGGGGCAGCCCGAGGAGCTGCCCGGAGGCGAACCCTGCGTTGAAATGGTCGCCCGCCCCCGTGGTGATCCTCGGGCTCGCCGTGTAGGGGCCGGGCACCCACCAGGAGCCCTCGCGGGTGGCGCAGGCGGCCGACTCCTTGGGGTGGATGACCACCGTCGCCACGGCCAGGCGCTCGCGGATCCGGGCGGCGGCCGAGCGCAAACCGGCGGCATCCTCCGGCCCCGGGTCGATGCCCAGGGCGGCCGCCACCTGCTGGGCCTCCTTCAGGTTAAGGCCGAGCGTGACCCCGCCCCAGTCGCCGAAGCGCGCAATCGCCGCGAGGGCGGCGGTCAGGTCCGCGCGGGAGCGCTTTTCGGGGTCGGCAAGGTCGAAGAAGAAGATCCTGCCGGGCCTCCCGGGGCGGGAGGGGAGGATCCGGTCGGCGAGATCGGCGAAGATCGCGGTCATGTTCGGGATCATTGTCCAGTTTGCGAGGACCACCAGGTCCGATTCGGCGATTGCGTCGCGGTAGCCGTCCGCCCCGAGCGCCGCCTCGATCGCCTCCGGGGTGATCCCGTCAAGGCTGCGCATCATGCCGAGCATGAGCTTGCCATCCGAAAACTCGACGGCCGTGGTATGGGCCGGCTCGCACAGCGAGACGAGGCGGGCGCGGCGACCGAGCGCGGCGAAGACCGGATGCCCGGGGGCCCGCCCGAGCGCCCCCACGCAGGTCACCGTGTTTCCCAGCCCGACCAGGGCTCCCGCCATGATGGGCCCGTTGCCGCCCAGCTTGTCGTGAAGGGGGTAGAGCTCGATGTTGGTGCTCTTACCGGCCGCATCCACGATCCGCCTGCCGAAATCGGCAATCCCGGCGAAGGGCGTGAAGTTTTCCCCCTGCCCGAGGCGGGTGGCCACCGGTGAGACGATCGTGTCGACGAACCCGTCGAAGCCGACGAAGCAGCGGCGGGTGTCCAGCGCGTTTCCGCGGTCGCGGAGCTCTCCTTGGAGGCGGGTCTTGAAGTCCATGGTGGGATGAATTGCGGAACAAACCACGAATGGGGCCCAAAGAAAACGAATTTCCATTGAAGGGGTCCGCCAAAACCGGCAACTCTTCTCGACACCCACATGCTCTCCATGATTTTTCCCGCCCCGATCCTGGCCCCGGCCCTGGCGATGGCCAACCCGATAACGGTGTTCCTGCGCTGCGACATCGTCGGGCAGGTGATCTGCATGTGCCTCTTTGTCTTCAGCATCTTTGCGTGGGCGGTCATGCTGGGGAAGCGCAATGAGCTGGCCGTGCTCCAGCGGATGAATCGCGGCTTTGACGAGCGCCTGCGCGAGGAGCGCCGGGTCCTCGACCTGCCGGACTCGTTCAAGAGCCGCCGCTCGATTCCCCACGCGGACCTGTGCGCCGAGGCGATCGAGACGTACTGGAAGGCGGCGGCGATCGGCAAGGAGAAGGGCCAGGACACTTCGCGCTTCCGGCTGGAACATGCGGAGAACGCGCTCCAGCGGGCGCTCGCGCGGCAGACCCTCCGGTACGAGTCGAGCATGATCTTCCTGGCCACGATCGTCTCCGGCGCCCCGTTCATGGGCCTGCTGGGCACCGTCTGGGGGGTGATGGACGCCTTCAGCGACATTTCCGTCCAGCAGACCGCCAGCATCCAGACCCTCGCCCCCGGCGTGTCCGCCGCGCTGCTGACGACGATCTCCGGCCTGGTCGTCGCCATCCCGTCCCTCTTCGGCTACAACATCCTCCTTGCGCGGACCCGGGTGATGACCACGGAACTGGAGAACTTCGCGAGCGCCCTGGCCGACCGGATCGAGCTCGAGAGCCAGTAATCCGACCGACCCTTACCCGAATCTCGATGGCACGCACCTTTCGCAGGCAGAGGCAGTCGCATCCGATCGCGGAGCTGAATGTCACGAACCTCATCGACCTGGGGTTCACGCTCCTGATCATCTTCATGATCTCGACGCCGTTGATCGACCAGGAGCAGACCATTCCCGTAAAGCTGCCGATCGAGTCCAAGAGCATGCAGGCAAAGCCCGAGATGGGGGACCATTTCATCGCGGTGTCCATCGACGCGGCGGGGGTCTTTTACCTGGAGAACCACGCGATTCCCCTTCCCGACCTGCGAAGCCGGCTGAGGGCCTATTCGGCCGAGTCGAAGCCCCCGATCATCCGGATCCGGGGCGACGCGTCGGTGCCCTACCAGAAGATCGTCCAGCTCATGGACGAGCTGAAGAAGGCCAACCTCCTCAAGTTTACCTTCGACACCCAGACGGTGGATTAGCCGACCGGCGATGTCCCCACGATCGTCCAGCGCCTACTTCATCTCCGTCCTGCTGCACGCGACGGTCATCGCGCTGATCATCTTCATCGCCTACGCGGCGACTGAGAACACGGTGGACGCGCCAAAGGTCTTCGAGCTGGTGGCCGGGGCGGGAAACAACTACGGGGCGACGGAGGCGCCGGCCCTGGGCTCGCCCGACGGATCGCCGACCGACACCCAGCCGCCGGTCGCAGTGGCCTCCCTTCCGCCGATTCCCGCGCCGCCCGCGGAGGTGACTCCCGCGCCCGAGACACCGCCGGCCACCCTGACCCCGCTTCCCGAGGAGACAACGGCCCCCGCTCCGCCAAAGGCAAAGGCGAAGCCCAAGCCCGACACGCAGAAGGTCCCCAATTTCACGAAGAACCTCAAGCGGATCGAGACCAAGCGGGCCTCCCGGCTGATCGCCAAGTACAAGAAGCAGATGGAGGACGAGCGCCTGAGGGAGGAGCGGATGTCCTATGACGAGTACAAGCGGGAGCACCAGGGCGGGAAGGGCATCGCCGGCGGCGTGGTCGGCGGTTCCCGCTCGAACACCAAGGGCGGGGCCGGCGGGCACGCCCTCACCCGCGAGGAAGGCGACCTGCTCGACGCCTATTTCGCCGAGCTGAAGCTGCGGATCCACGACAACCTGGTCCCCCCTCCGGAGGCCAGTGACAAGCTCGAGGCCGTCGTGGAGTTTTACCTGGCGGCCGACGGCTCGCTTTCGCACCCGCATGTCGTGGAGTCGTCCGGAAACCGCGAATTCGACCGCTCGGTCGTCGAGGCCTTCGTCCAGACCCACTCGATCGGCCCCCGCCCCGACCGGAAGGGCGAGACGGTGAGGATGACGTTGCGCCTACGGGAGGAAGAGTAGGCGCAATGCACAAAAACCTGAGACCGGAGACCTGAAACCTGATCTTTTCGGAAGGATGAAACTTAGAGACCTGAAACCTGAAACGAAATACAACGGACCAGGAGACATCCGGAACGATCGAATAAAATTGTAGCATTGCCCGCGAATTCCGTGCTCTGATTCAGGTTTCAGGTCTCCGGTCTCAGGTTTCTGAATCCATACAATGCCCCTCATCGACAAACCCCTCTCCGAGCTCCCTTCCTACACGGGCACGAATCCCCGTCCCGCCGATTTTGACGCGTACTGGGATTCGTCTCTCGCCGAGCTCTCGGCGATCGATCCGAAGGTCGAGCTGCGGCCCAGCACGGTCATCACCTCGAAGGTGGCGGAGTGCTTCGACCTGCGGTTCACGGGGGTGGGCGGAGCCCGGGTGTACGCGAAGTACCTGCGGCCCCGGGGCGCGACGGGCAAGCACCCGGCGGTTGTCTGCTTCCACGGGTACACGGGCAACAGCGGCGACTGGGTGGAGAAGCTGAGCTACGTCGGCGAGGGGTGCAGCGTCGCGATCATGGACTGCCGCGGGCAGGGTGGGCTCTCCGAGGATGTGGGCGGCGTCAAGGGCAACACGATGAATGGCCAGATCATCCGCGGGCTCGATGATCCCGACCCGAAGAAGCTGCTGCTCCGCTCGATTTTCCTGGATGCGGCGCAGCTTGCCGGGATCGTCATGTCCTTTCCCGAGGTGGATCCGGCGCGGGTCGGCGCGCTTGGGATGTCCCAGGGCGGCGGCCTCACGCTGGCCTGCGCGGCGCTCGAGCCCCGGATAAAGCTGGCGGCACCCGTCTTCCCCTTTCTCTGCGACTACAGGCGTGTCTGGGAAATGGACCTTGCAAAGGACGCCTACGGGGAGCTTCGAAACCACTTTCGCTCCTTCGATCCCACGCACGAGCGCGAGACCGAGGTGTTCACCAAGCTGGGCTATATCGACTGCCAGTTTCTCGCCCCGCGGATCAAGGCCCAGGTGCTCATGTTCACGGGGCTCATGGACGCGATCTGCCCGCCGTCCACGCAGTATGCCGCCTACAACAAGATCAAGAGCCGCAAGGACGTGGTGATCTACCCGGACTTCGGCCACGAGAATCTGCCGGGCTACCCGGACCGGGTCTTCGAGTACATGCGGGGGTTGTGAAACGCCGAATTTCCGGCATAGTTACCGCAAGTTCTCTCCCCATGAAGCCATCCACCGAAGCAGGCCCCGCCCGTTTTGACTCGGAATACGCCCGGTTCGACACGACCTCCGACGACGTCCACGCCCCGGAGCTCTACCAGCCCGCGGCCGCCGTCGCCGGCGTCGAGACCCTGGAGGACATCGGCCCGGCCGAGGTGGCGCACTACCGCAAGCACGGCTGCCTGGTCGTCCGCAGCGCATTTTCGGGAAAGGAAGTGTCAGACGCGATCGCCGGGCTGATCTCGCTGATCATGGGGGGCAATCCCGCCTTCGACGGCGTGTGGTACGAGGCCAAGGCCAGGGAGATCCTGCCGAAGTTGGGGCCGGAGGAGCGCCAGGACGCGGTCCGCAAGCTGGGTGCGTTCGTCGATTTCGATTCCCGCCTGAAGGCGCTCTCGGACCATCCCCGGCTCCTGAAAGTCGTCCGCACGCTGCTCGGCGACCGGGAGCCGGCCATGTTCCAGGACATGGCGCTGATCAAGCCGCCGCGCCTCGGCCGCGAAAAGCCGTGGCACCAGGACAAGGCCTATTTCGAGTACCCGCTGGCGACGCCGGTGGTGGGCGTGTGGATCGCCCTCGACGAGGCGACCGTCGAGAACGGCTGCATGCAGGTTCTCCCGGGCCGGCACCTCGAGGGCCCGATCGTCCATTTCCAGCGCCGCGACTGGCAGATCTGCGACAACGTGATCCTCGGGACAAAGTCGGCCGCCGCCCCGCTCAAGCCCGGCGGGCTCCTGCTCTTTGACGGGATGCTGCCGCACGGCACGCCGCACAACAGCTCGCCGAAGCGCCGCCGCGCCCTCCAGTTCCACTACGCCCCCGTGGGGGTCGAGAAGAACGCCAAGCAGGAGCGCCTGGACAATTTCGGAAACGAGGGGAAGAACGTGAGCTGCTAGCGCAGCTTGCAGAAACCTGAGACCGCTTCTTGCAGAAACCTGAGACCTGAGACCTGAAACCTGAGTCGGTCTTTCAAGTCCCGGGGCGGCGGCTTGAAATGTAGCCGGGGTCCTAGACCCCGGCCCGGCCTCAACGAGGCCGGGGGTTCGAAAATAGGACCCCAAGAACCGGGGTCTAGGACCCCGGCTACAACGGATGTGTCACAACGGATGTGTCACAACGGATGTGTCACAAAGGATGTGTCACAACGGAGCCAATTTTCCGCCGGTAATCTTGAAGGTATAGGCCCACGCGAAAGGCAGGCTCTCCGGGCCCAGGTCGGGGGTGCGGATTGTCAGCGTGTCGCCTGAGACCGAATAGGACACGGGGCCTTCGTGGCCCAAAAGCGTGATCGCGGTTCCCGCCGGCACCCGCACGCCGCGAAGGACCAGTTCCTTTCCCGGCCAGCCCGGGGTGGTCGCATAGAGCGCGTCGGGCTTTGCGGTGAAGAAGGCCTGCTTGACGGCGTGGCCGTCGCGGGGTTCCTGGCCGACCTGGTCGAGCAGGTTGTACTTGATCCGATATTTCCCGTAAACTTGGCCGGGCAGCGGTCCGGCCGACCACTGGCACGAACGGCCGGCGGAGCGGGTGCCGTAGATTGCCTCGCCATTGAACTTAAGCCAGTTGCCGATGTCGATCAGCCGCTGCTGCATGATGACAGGGATGGTTCCGTCGGCGGCCGGCCCGATGTCCAGGAGCAGGTTTCCCCCGCGGCTTACGGTGTCGACGAGGGTCAGGACCAATTCCCGGGAGGTGCGGTAGTCATCGGGCCCCTCGATCCGGTTCAGCCCGTAGGAATGGCCCATGCCGCGGTTCTCCTCCCAGGGGTGCCCGGCCGATGGCATCCCGGCGGCGTACTCGGTCGTGTAATAAGTCCCGTGCACCTGGACCGTGTCCTTGCCCCACCGGTCGTCAACGACGACCTCGTCGCGGCAGGGTGAGTCGTTGAAGAGCCAGGCGAGGAGCTCCTCGCTCCGCCACTGCTTCGAGTTCTGGTCCCACTCCCCGTCGCTGAAGATGATGGCGGGCTTGTACCGGGTCACGGCGTCCTTGAACTGCGGAAAGAGGTGCTCGGCCACGTAGCGCGGCCGGTTCGAGAGCCAGAGGGGATTGTACCACTCGTAGAGCGAGTAGTAGAAGCCGAACTTGATCCCCCGGGCGCGGGTCGCGTCCGCCAGTTCGCCGATCAGGTCGCGCTTCGGCCCGATGACCGCGCTGTTCCACGGGCGGCCCCACGTGCGCGTCGCATCGGCGCTGGGCCAGAGGCAGAAGCCGTCGTGGTGCTTGGAGGTCGGGACGATGTAGCGGGCCCCGGAGCGCACAAAGAGGTCGGCCCACTGCGCGGGATTGAAGAGCTCGCAGGTGAACTGCGGGGCGAACTGGGGATAGGTGAAGTCAGCGCCGTAAGTCGCCTTGTGGAAAAGCCACCAGGGGTTGTCCGGCTTCCTGTCGGAGATATGGTGCCAGTACCACTCGGCGTATTCCCCGTTCGGGGCCCAGGCCGGGACCGAGTAGATTCCCCAGTGGATGAAGAGCCCGAACTTCGCGTCGAGGTACCACTGCGGGCAGGCCCGCTGGTCCAGGGAGGCCCAGGATGCCTGGAATCGCGGCTCGGCCGCGCGGGCGCCGATCGCGAGGGAGGCAACGGCCAGGAAAAGGGCGGCGAGCCGTCGCGGGGAAGGGATGTGCCGCCGGAGGATCATCTTGGGGCGGCGACCGACGCGGGATCCGCGGAGCGGCGCTTCATGATCTGCCCCCGATCGGGCAGGTCGCTGCTGCGCCATCCCCCGCCGGTCGCCTCAATGAGGGCCACGGAGTCGGCCAGCCGGCTTTGCAGGATGCCCAGGGCGGTCAGCCGGTCGCTCACCTCGGTGATCTGCGCGGAGACCACATAGGTGAAGTCCTCGGTTCCCGCCCGGTACTCGTTCTCGGCGATCCGGGCGGCGCTCGACGCCTCGCTGACGGCGATCTCCTGGACGCCGGCCTCCTCTCCGAGGATCCGGAGGGCGGCGAGGTTGTCCTCGACCTGCTGGAAGGCGGTCAGGACGGTCTGCCGGTACCCGGCGACGGCGCCGTCATAGGCGGCATGCGCTTCCTGGAGCTGGGCGCGGCGCTGGCCGAAATCGAGCAGGGTCTCGCTCGCATTGGCGCCGAGCGACCACATCCGGAAGGGGGCCGTGAAGAGCCGGTCGAGCGGCGACCCGCTGTAGCCGCCCTCGGCCGACAGGGTGATGTCCGGGAAATACGCGGCGGTCTGCACGCCTACCCGTGCGTTGGCGGCGGCAACCGAGCGCTCCGCGGCGGCCACATCGGGGCGCCGCTCGAGGATCTCGGAGGGCAGCCGGCCCGGGACGGCGGGGACTCCCAGCGTGAAGGCGGGTTGGGGGCCGAGCGAGAAGTCGGAGGGCAGGCTGCCGACCAGGACGGCGACCGCGTGCTCGAGCACGCTGCGCTGCACGCCGACGTCGATCTCCTGCGCCCGTTCGGAATCAAGGAGGGCCTGCGCGGAAATGACGTCGCTGCGGGCGGCGACCCCGACCGCGTATTTGTTCTTCACGATGGACAGCGTGCGGGCGTAGGCCTCGACCGCGTTGTGCAGGAGGCGGCGCTTCTCATCGGAGGCGCGGATGGCGATATAGTCCTGCGCGAGGAGCCCCTGGGTTGAGAGGCGCGCGGCGGCGAGGTCCGCGGCGCTGGCCTGGGCGGCCGTCACGTCGGACTCCACCTGGCGGCGGATCCGGCCCCAGAAGTCCGGCGACCAGGTGCCCTGAAGCGCGGCGGAGAATGCGTTCGACGTGACCGGGGCCCCGCCCCCGGCCCCGGAGGGGTGCGTCCTGTCCGCGGAGCCGACCGCTGCGATGTCCGGAAGGAGGGTTCCCCGGTCGGCCCGGGCGATCTCGCGGGCCTCCTCGTAGGCGGCGGCCGCCTGCCGGAGGGTCTGGTTGGCGCCGGCGACCTGCGACTCGAGATTGTTCAATACCGGGTCGCCAAAGGCCTCCCACCAGGCGCCCCGGCTTGCGTCGTCGGCCGGCGAGGCCGCCTTCCAGCCCGGCGCCTCGCGGAACGCGGCCGGCACGGGTGTGTCCGGGCGGCGATAGGTCGGTCCCACCGCGCAGCCCGACGCGAGGGCCAGGGAGACGCACAGGACGAGCAGGCGCTTGGAGTTCCGGGAGGTCATGCGGTGGTCAGGTAGGTGAAGGGGCGGCCGCGGCAGCGGGGGCGGCCCCGCGCAATCCGGCGCGCAGGCGCAGGAACCAGAGCCGGAGCCGGCCGATGTAAAGATAGACGACGGGGGTGGTGTAGAGGGTCAACACCTGGCTCACCATCAGCCCGCCGACAATGGAGATGCCCAGCGGGCGGCGGAGCTCGGCTCCGTTGCCAAAGCCGATCGCCAGGGGCACCGCCCCGAGCATGGCCGCCATCGTTGTCATCAGGATGGGCCGAAAGCGCAGGATGCTCGCCTTGAAAATCGCGTCCCGGGCGCAGAGCCCGCCGCTGCGCTCAGCCTCGATCGCAAAGTCGATCATCATGATCGCGTTCTTCTTCACGATCCCGATCAGGAGGAAGATGCCGATCAGGGCGATCATGCTCAGCTCGGTGTGAAAGAGCATGAGGGCGAGCAGGGCGCCCACCCCGGCGGACGGCAGGGTCGAGAGGATCGTCAGCGGGTGCGCGTAGCTCTCGTAGAGGATCCCGAGGATCAGGTAGATGGCGACGATCGCCGCCAGGATCAGGATCGGCTGGTTGCTGTTGGCCTGCTGAAAACTCCGGGCCGTGCCCTGGAAGCTGCCGTGGATCGTCGGGGGGACGTGGATCTCGGACATCTGCCGGTTGATCGCCGCGACCGCGTCGCTGAGGGAGGCGCCCTGCGTCAGGTTGAAGGAGATCGTGCCGGAGGCGAAGGGCCCGGTGTGGTTGACGGCGAGCGGGGTGGTTCCGGTCTGGTAGCGGGCGATCGCCGCCAGGGGGATCATCGTCTCGCGCGCCGTGCTGACGGCCTGGCCGTTGGACGCCGAGCCCCGGCCGGTGGAGGCGATCGAGTTCATGCTGGCATTCCGGGCGGAGTCCGAGGCGATCGCGTCCGCGCTCGCCGCCGCGCGGCCCGCGACCCGGACCGTCCCGGCGACCGCGTTCGACGCCTGCGTGCCGGCCGCGCTTCCCCCCGAGGTGCTCACGTAGATGTCGCGCAGCGACTGCGGATCCTGCCAGTAGCGGGGGGCGACCACCATGATCACGTGGTACTGGTTGAGCGACTCGTAGATCACGGACACCTGCCGCTGCCCGAACGCGTCGTAGAGCGTGTTGTCGACCTGGCCGGCGGTCAGGCCCAGCCGCGACGCGGTGTCGCGATCGACGACCAGGTCGGTCTCAAGCCCCTTGTCCTGCTGGTCGGAATTGAGGTCCGTGACGAGCGGCTCGTTTTTCAGGGCCTCGACAAGCCTCGGGGTCCAGGTGCGCAGGTCCTGGAGATCGTCGGCCTGGAGGGTGTATTGGTAGAGCGAATTGGACTGCCGGCCGCCGCTCATGACGTCCTGCACCGGGAAAAGGAACATGCTCGCCCCCGGGACCCGTGCGAGCTGGGGCCGCAGGCGGGTCATCACGTCCTGGACGGACTCCTTCCTCTGCGAGAGGGGCTTGAGGCTGATGAAGACAAAGCCGGTGTTCGTGCCGCCGCCGCGCCCGCCGCCCCCGCCGGTCGTGCCCACGGCGTTGGCGACCGCCTTGTCCCTCTCGACGATGCCCACGAACTGCCTCAGCTTTTGCGACATGCGCTGGAACGACGTGCTCTGGTCCGCCTGGATGCCGCCGATGAGGACCCCCGTGTCCTGTTCGGGGAAGAACCCCCGCGGGATGATCTGGTACAGCCAGATGTTCAGGGCGACGGTCACGCCCAGGATGAGCATGATCAGCCGCCCGTGTGAAAGCGACCAAGCCAGGGAGCGCTCGTAGCTGCCGAGCAGGTCGTTGAAGATCTCCTCGCTCCAGCGGAACACCCGCCCCTGCTTCCCGCCGCGGTGGGGCCTGAGGAACAGGGAGCACATCATCGGGGTCGTCGTGAGCGAGATCACCATGGAGATCAGGATCGAGACCGAGAGGGTGATCGCGAACTCCCGGAAAAAGCGGCCCATGATGTCCCCCATGAGAATGATCGGGATGAACACGGCGATCAGCGAGAGGCTCATCGAGAGGACCGTGAATCCGACCTCGCGCACGCCCAGGAGGGACGCCTGGAAGCGGGGCATGCCCGCCTCCATGTGGCGGACGATGTTCTCCATGACGACGATCGCGTCGTCGACCACGAAGCCGGTCGCGATCGTGAGCGCCATCAGCGAGAGGTTGTCCAGGCTGTAGCCCAGGAAGTACATCGCGCTGAATGAGCCGATCAGGGAAATGGGGACGGCGACAAAGGGGATGAGGGTGGCCCGCCCGTCGCGCAGGAAAACGAAGACGACCAGCACGACGAGGATGACCGCCATCATCAGCGAGAGACCCACGTCGCGCAGCGAGGTCCGGATTGTCGTGCTCCGGTCCACGGCGACGCTGATCCTCGCCGCGGCGGGAATGGACGCCTGGAGCTCGGGAAGGAGGGCCTTCACGCGGTCGACCACGTCGATGATGTTGCCGCCGGGCTGGAGCTGGATCATGACGAGGACCGCGGGGCCGCCCTTCGAAATGCCCATGTTGTGCTCGTCCTCGACCGACTCCCGGGCCGTCCCCAGGTCGGATATCCGGATGGGCGCCCCCTTGCGGTAGGCGACGATCAACCCGCGGTAGTTCGCCGCAGTCCGCGCCTGGTCGTTGCTGTACACCTGCCAGTGCAGCCGGTCGTCCTCGATCGCCCCCTTGGGGCTGTTCGCATTGGCCGCGGAGAGCGCCGCGCGGACGTCCTCGAGCCCGATCCCGTACTTGAAAAGGGCGGTGGGGTTCAGCTCGATCCGGACGGCGGGAAGCGAGCTTCCGCTGATCGTCACGTCGCCGACCCCGGGCACCTGTGAGAGCTTTTGGCCGAGGATGGTCGAGGCGGCGTCGTAAAGCTGCCCCTGGCTCATGGTGGACGAGGTGAGCGTGAGGATGAGAACCGGACGGTTCGCCGGGTTGGCCTTGCGGTAACTCGGGGGGGAGCGCAGCGCGGGGGGAAGGTCGGCCTTTGCCGCATTGATGGCGGCCTGGACGTCCCGGGCGGCCCCGTTGATGTCCCGGTCGAGCCCGAACTGAAGCGTGACATTGGTCGTGCCCAGGGAGCTCGACGAGGTCATCTGGGTAACGTCGGCGATCTGGCCCAGGTGCCGCTCCAGCGGGGTTGCGACGCTGTTCGCCATGGTCTCCGGGCTGGCGCCGGCCATCGACGCGGACACCGAGATGGTCGGGATGTCGACCTGGGGGAGCGGGGAGACGGGGAGCTGGGTGTAGGCGGCGACCCCGGCCAGGGCGATTCCCAGGGTGAGCAGGGTGGTGGCGACGGGCCGCCTCACGAAGGTCTCGGAGAAATTCACGTCGCGGCCTCCCCCGCCGGCAAGGGGCGGCGCGACCGGAACCGGGCGGCGAGCCGGTCAAAGGCCAGGTAGATGACCGGCGTCGTGAACAGGGTCAGCATCTGGCTGACGATCAGCCCGCCGACGATCGTGATGCCGAGGGGGTGCCGGAGCTCCGAGCCGGTGCCCGTCCCGAGCATCAGGGGGACCGCCCCGAGCAGCGCGGCCATGGTCGTCATCAGGATGGGTCGGAAGCGCAGCAGGCACGCCTGGTAGATCGCCTCGCGGGCGGGAAGGCCCTCGTTGCGCTCCGCGTCGAGCGCGAAGTCGATCATCATGATCGCGTTCTTCTTCACCAGCCCGATCAGCAGGACGATGCCGATGATGCCGATGACGCCCAGGTCGTCGCCGGCCACCATGAGTGCCAGGAGCGCGCCGATCCCCGCGGAGGGCAGCGTGGACAGGATCGTGATCGGGTGAATGAAGCTCTCGTACAGGACGCCCAGGACGATGTACATGGTCAGGATCGCCGCCAGGATCAGGTAGAGCTCGTTGGAAAGTGAGGATTCAAAGGCCGCCGCCGCGCCCTGGAAACTGGTGATCACGTTCTCCGGCATGTTGAGCGCCTTTTCCTCCCGGCGGATCGCGTCGACCGCGGCCCCCAGCGAGCCGCCCTCCGGGACGTTGAAGGAGATCGTCGTCGAGGGGAACTGGCTGAGGTGGTTGATGAGCAGCGGCTCGGACTTTATCTCCACCCGGGCGATCGCCGAGAGCGGCACCTGGCCGCCGGCGGCCGACGGCACGTAGATCTGGTAGAGCGACTCGGGGGACTTCTGGAGCGCCGGATCGGCCTCCATGATGACCCGGTACTGGTTGGATTGCGTGAAGATCGTCGAGACAATCCGCTGCCCGAAGGCGTCGTAAAGCGCGTTGTCAACGGTTGCCGCGGTGATGCCGAAGCGCGCGGCGGTGTCCCGGTCGATCACAATGTCGGCGGCCAGCCCCCGCTGCGAAAGGTCGGTCGCGACATCCGAGAGCTCCGGCAGCTGGGAGAGCCGGTCGGTCAGGGCGGTGGCCTGCGCGGAAAGCTCGGTGGGATCGGTGCACTCAAGGACGAATTGGTACTGGGTGCGGCTCACCCGGTCGTCGATCGTCAGGTCCTGGATGGGCTGCAGGTAGGCGCTGATGCCGGCGACCCCGGCGGTCTCTTCCTGGAGCCGGGTGATGACGGCCGTCACGGCGTCCCGGCGCTCGCCGCGGGGCTTCAGGCTGACGAGCATCCGCCCGGTGTTCAGCGTCGCATTCGAGCCGTCGACCCCGACGTAGGACGACAGGTTGTCCACGTCCGGGTCCTTGAGGATCGCCGCGGCCAGCGACTCCTGCAGGCGGGTCATCGCGGCGTACGAGGAGGACTGCGGGGCCTCGGTTATGACCTGGATGAGCCCGGTGTCCTGCACCGGGAAAAAGCCCTTCGGTATGACGACATACAGGAAGGCCGTGAGGGCGAGCGTGCCGACGGCGACCCAGAGGGTGAGGCGCTGGTGCCCGAGCACCCAGGTGAGCCGGCGGGCGTAGAAGGAAATCAGCGAGTCGAACCAGGCCGCGGCCCGGCGGCTCCAGGCCGGCTCCTGGGCGGCCGGGCGGTGCCGGACCAGCCGGGCGCACATCATCGGGACCAGGGTCAGGGAGACGACGGCGGAGATGAGGATCGTCACCGCCAGGGTGATCGCGAACTCGCGGAAGAGCCTTCCGACCACGTCGCCCATGAAGAGCAGCGGGATAAGGACGGCGATCAGCGACACGGTGAGCGAGATGATCGTGAACCCGATCTGGGCGGATCCCTTGAGCGCGGCCTCCATCGGCGTGTCGCCCATCTCGACGTAACGGGCGATGTTCTCGATCATGACGATCGCATCGTCGACGACGAACCCCGCGGCGATCGTCAGCGACATCAGCGACAGGTTGTTCAGGCTGAACCCGAGCAGGTACATGACGGCGAAGGTGCCGATGATCGACAGGGGAACCGAGAGGCTCGGGATGACCGTGGCCGGGACGTTGCGCAGGAAGACGAAGATCACCAGGACGACCAGGACCACGGCCAGGGCCAGCTCGAACTCGACGTCGCTGATCGAGGCGCGGATCGTGTTTGTGCGGTCGGTGAGGATGCCGACGTCGACGGCCGGCGGAAGGGACGCCTGGAGGCTGGGGAGCAGCGCGCGGACGCTGTCCACGACCTTGATCACGTTGGCCCCGGGCTGGCGCTGGATGTTGAGGATGACCGCCGGGATCGAATCCTTCCAGGCCTCGAGCTTGTTGTTCTCCGGGGCGTTCTCAACCGAGGCGACATCCGAGAGCTTGACGGGAGCCCCGTTCCGGTAGGCGACCACGAGCCGGCGGTAGTCATCGGGAGTCTTGAGCTGGTCGTTTGCGTTGATCGTGTAGGAGCGGGACGGGCCGTCGAAGCTCCCCTTGGCGGTGTTGACGTTGCCGTTGTTGATGGTCGTCCGCAGGTCGTCGATGTTCAGCCCGTAGGAGGCGAGCGCGTGGGGATTGAACCTGACCCGCATGGACTGCCGCTGGCCGCCCCCGATGCTGACCAGGCCGACCCCCGGAAGCTGCGAGATCTTGGCTGCGAGCCGCGTCTCGGCCATGTCCTCGACCTGGGTGAGCGGCAGGGTCTTCGACGTGAGGGCCAGCGTCAGGACCGGGGCGTCGGCAGGGTTGACCTTGGCGTAGACCGGGGGCGTGGAGAGGTCGGAAGGCAGGAGGTTTCCCGACGCATTGATCGCCGCCTGGACCTCCTGCTCGGCGACGTCCAGGCTCAGGTCGAGCCCGAACTGGAGGGTGATCAGCGAAGCCCCGGCCGCGCTGGTCGAGGACATCTGCTTGAGGCCGGGCATCTGGCCGAGCTGGGTCTCCAGGGGCGCGGTGACCGACGAGGTCATGACATCGGGGCTTGCCCCGGGGTAGAAGGTCTGGATTTGGATTGTCGGGTAATCGACCTCGGGCAGGGCCGAGAGCGGCAGGAACTTGAACGCAACGATTCCGACGACGAGGATCGCCGCCATCAGCAGCGTGGTCGCCACCGGTCGGATAATGAATATCCGTGACGGGCTCACGGGTGCGCGCTGCCGCCTCCCGCGCCGCCGGACTGGGGCCTGCGGGCGCCGTACCCTCCGCCCGGCCGCTGCACCATCACCTTCGTGCCCTCCTTAAGCTTGTCCGCGCCGTCGACGACCACCTTCTCGCCGACGTCCAGGCCGTCGTCGACCGCCACGCGCTCGCCCTCGGTCGCCCCGAGGGTCACCGGCCGCGCGGTCACGGTGTTGTCCGGCTTGACGACGTAGACATAGTCTCCCTGCTGCCCGTGCTCGATGGCCGAACTCGGGATGACGATCGCGTCGTCGAGCACATTGAGGAGCATGCGGACATTGACAAACTGGTTGGGGAACAGGCTGCCGTCGTCGTTGGGGAAGGTGGCGCGGAGCCGGAACGTGCCGGTCGACGTGTCCACCTGGTTGTCGATTGTCGCCAGGGTCCCGGTGGCCAGCTTGTTCGTGTTCGAGCGGTCGTAGGCGTAGACGGGAATGGGGGTTCCCGTGCGCAGCCGCGCGCTGACATCCGGCACGCTGTCCTCCGGGAGCGTGAAGATGACCGTTATCGGCGTGAGCTGGGTGATGACGGCAAGCCCGGTGGAAAGTCCGGGGGTCACGTAGTTGCCCGCGTCGACCTGCCGCAGCCCGACCCGACCGCCGATCGGCGCGGTGATGTGGCAGTAGGCCAGGTTCAGCGTCGCGTTGGCGACGGCGGCCTCGTCGGTCTGGACGAGCCCCTGGTCCTGCTGGACGAGCGCCTTCTGGGCGTCGACCTGCTGGGTGGCGATCGAGTCCTGCCCGGAGAGGGTTTCGTACCGGGCGAGGTCGAGCTGCGCCTCCCTGAGCTGCGCCTGCGCCTGGAGGAGCTGGCCGTGCGCCTGCTGGAGGGCGACCTCATAGGGCCGCGGGTCGATGGTGACGAGGGGATCGCCCTTGGCGACCATCTGGCCCTCCTTGAACGCGACATCGACCAACTGCCCGCTGATCTGGGTCTGCACGACAACATTGGCGAGCGGCGTGACGGTGCCGAGCCCGTCGAGGAAGATGTCGATCTTGCCGGAAACCGCCGCCCGGGCCGCGACCGGCTGGGGTCCGCCGTTGGCGAAGCGACCCCGTCCCCCCATTCCCCCCGGTCCGCCGCCCGGCACGCTCCCGTGCGCGCTTTGCTGGTGGTTGACCCACCACAGGACGCCGATGAGGAGAGCCGCGAGGATGAAGATAGGAATGACAACGGCCGGGCGCCCCTTGCGCCGCGGCGGCCGGGCGGGAAGGCCGGTGATGGAGGAGTGGACCGGCGGGGTGGACGCTGACGTGGGTTCGTCTTCGGTGGGGGGCATGCGGATCGGCTCTTTGCTGCGGATGGTAGGTGGAAAAGGCGGTGGTTACCCGGCTTGGCGCACAGCGGGAATGACGCCTAACGGGGGGAAAAGATTGGGGGAATTGAGGATAGTGACCGTCGCCCTGAAAAAGTACAGGGATTTTGGGTGGAGAAAAAAAGTTGTTAGGAATTGGGGGAGAGGGGGTTGAAATCGAAATGGAAATTGCATTGCACGGAAAGCGTGGGCACCGGTTTGGGCCTGAAACAGGCGCGGGAAGCGGGTGGCGATGCGCCCCCGAGCCGGGCCGCCGTGAACAGAAACTCCTTGCCTTCGGCACCGGATGTTCGATTTTTCTCACCTCTAGCGAAGACACAAGGGCTCGTAGCTCAGTTGGCAGAGCGCCTCAATGGCATTGAGGAGGTCGTCAGTTCGAACCTGATCGGGTCCAGTCTTCGCCTCCGCGGCAGCGGTGGACGAAGACTGCCCGGCGGATGCCCGCGAACAGCGGGCAGGAGACGGGCTGAGAACAACCAGGAGGCGAAGCCTGGCGAGCCAGTCTTGGGAGGAGTAAGCCGCTTCGCGGCAAAGACGGAATAATTGTGGGCTACCGCCTGGGAGAGAGGCATCGCTTCGCCTCCGCGGCAGCGGTGGACGAAG
>CAITEC010000089.1 GCA_903891325.1 uncultured Opitutaceae bacterium | reverse complement strand
GCCTCATGCATCGGGACCGGTTGCCCTCCGCCGGCGAACGCCCGCGGGCAATCCGGGTCTCCCTGAGGATCCGCCACGTCTTTCCCCAGGGTTCGCCGGCGAAGGCCGGCGGAATCGCGCAGATCGCACCCTCCGCGGGCCTTCCCCCCGGGCTTGCCGGCCGGCGCATCTACTACGCCGCGCGGCTCCGCCGCGGCCAGCCGCCGCCCGAGCGTTCCGCGACCGTGGCGCTGTCCGGGCTGCTCGTCGCCGTGCCGCGCGGCCGGCCCGCCCGTTCGTTCTACGGAAGCCTCGAGGCCCAGGACGTCAGCTTCATGCTGGTCCGGGCCCGGGTCATCCGCGAGGAGCGGCCGGCGGGCGCCTACTGGCGGCTCTGCTCCCGGCTGGCCCTCCGGATGGACGCGCTCCTCGGCGAGGGCCTGGAGCGCCACCCGGAGCTGGCAGCGATGTACCGGGCGATGATGCTGGGGCGAAAGGGCGACCTCACGCCCGCGCAGAAGCTGCTCTTCATGCACAGCGGTGCGATGCACCTATTTGCGATCAACGGCGTGCACATCGGCATGGTTGCCGCGGCCCTGCACGCCATCCTCGCGCTTCTTCGCTGCCCGAGGCCGGCGGCGGGCATCGCCGTCCTTGCCGTCCTCTGGCTCGACGTGGAAACGACCGGCGGCAGCCCGTCGGCGGTCCGCGCCTTCGTCATGGTCGCCATCCTCGAGGCAGCCTATGCGCTGCGCCGCCCCTGCAATCCAATGGCCGCCTTGGCGGCCTCGGCGCTCGCCGCGGTCCTCCTGGATCCCATGGATTTTTTCAGCGCCAGCTTCCAGATGTCCTACGCGGTGGTCTGCGCGATCCTCACGATGGGCCTGCCCCTGGCCGCGCGCCTTGAGCGGCGCTTCCCCCCCCTATCCCGACCTCCCCGAGGTAAGCTGGAGCGCGGCGCAGCGGGCGCTCGCCCTGGCCCGGCGCCACCTGATCCAGGCCGGCGCGATCGGGGCGGCGGCAGGGCTGGTCGGCTCGGTGACCGGAATAGAGTTTTTCGGGCTCCTCGCACCCGTGGGGATCGTCCTGAACATCCTGCTCGTGCCCCTGGCCTCACTCGCAATTGTCGCCGGCTGCCTGTCCCTGGCGACGCCCCACCGGGCGTTCGGCGCGCCCCTGGTCTTCAATCGCGCCGCCGGGGTCGTGCTGCTCGGGATCCAGGCGATCATGAACGCCGGAAGCCGCATTCCCGGGGCGTGGATTGCCGCCCGGTTTCGGGCCGGTTGGATCGGGCCGGCCGCGCTCGCGGCGCTGGTCGCCACCCTCATCGCCGGCTACGCCTTCGGGTGGAGCGACAGGCGCGGCGGATGGCTTCCTCCCCTTCTTGTCGCGGCCGCCGCGCTTGCGTTCGGGGTCAGGTACGGGTGAAATCGGCGCCATGAAAAGCGCCTACGAGCTCGCCATGGAACGCCTGTCGAAGTCCGACCCCGGGGCCGACCGGCCGCTGAGCGCCGACAAGAAGGCCCGGCTGGCGGAAATCGACGTCCTCTACAAGGGGAAGCTCTCCGAGCGGGAAATTTTCCTCAGGCAGCAGGTCGACAAGGCGCTCGCCGCCGGCGACGCCGACGAACTCGGGAAGATCCAGCGCCAGATGGCCTCCGAGAAGGCCCGGATCGAGGAGGAGCGCGAGTCCGCCAAAGAGGCGGTAAGAAAATCCTGAATGCGAACAGGAAGGTCGGCCTTTACTCCGGCTCCGCGGTGCCCTCGACCACCCATTTTTTCGCCTCGGGCACCTGCTTGAAGAACTCGCGCAGCGCGGCGCTGAGGTGCTCGGCGTACCGGAAATGGGCCCCCATGCCCGTGCGCAGCTCGGCCTCGTAGATGAACTTGTCGGCGTGCGTGCTGTGCTCGAAGGGCGTCTGCGCGCCAAGGAGAAGCGAGTAGACGTAGGCCGGGGACCCGCGATCGAGGAGCTCCCGGGTGATGTCGGCCTGCTCGGCGAGCAGCCCCTCGTGGTCGCGGCGGCTGATCTCGGGGGGAAGGTAGAATCCCGCCTGGACGAAGGGCGTGTGCCGGTTGCCGGTGCGGTGCCGGTTGAGGTCGCGCAGCTCCGCGAGCGCCATGTTGTTCCAGGCGAAGGCAACCCGCATCCGTCGCGTCGCCGTGCCCTGGCGGCTGTACCGGTTGGCGCGGTGGCGCAGCGCCTCCGCAACCGGCTGGAGCTGGGGGAGCCACTCCGGGTTCGCCCGGTCCACGTGGACCCATACCTTGTCGGGCAGGGCCTCGTGCGAGAGGCGGGCCCGGCCCATGGCCAGGCTCGTCTCAAGCTCCTGGCGAACCTGCTCCTGGCAGGACTTGTCCGCCACGCTGTGCCGCATCAGCCGCGGGGACTGCTTCAGCAGCTCCTCGCGGATCAGCCTCGCCGCGGCCCGCGCCTCGGGATGGGGAAGCGAATCGAGCTGCTTCACGGTGTCCGCCCACATCCGGGACGTCTGGACCAGCCCGAGGTTCGTTCGGGTCGCGAGGGGGATGAGGTAGCGGGCGCGGTCCAGCGCGTAGTTTTTCCGCAGGCGCGCGGCGACCGCCGGGGTCGCCCCCGCGGGCAGCCTGAGCCGGCCGGGCTCCGCGGCCACCAGCGCGTCGAGCCGGGCGAACTCGGCATGGTAGGCGGCGAACGCCCGCGAGAGCATCGTGTTCCAGCGCGGGGCCAGGTCGTCCGGGATCCCGAGGTCGGCGGCCGGCGACACGTTGGCCGCGTCCATCGCGATGTAGCGGGTGCTCGACTCCTGGCCGTCGGCCATCTGCGCGATGTCAAAAATCCTGTAGGCGAGCCACATCGAGATGTCGTCGAGCGCGACCGCCAGCCCGCCCGTGAGGCCCCCGATCGAGGCGTGCCCGTAGTCGACGAATTTCAGTATCCGATCGATGGATGCATCCGGATTCTGGACATCCACCTTCCCGAGGATCGCGGCGAGGCCGTCGTTGCTCCTCGAGTAGCGCGCCAGCACGGAGGCGAGCAATTCGGGCGTCACCGTGGGCTGGTCGGCGGCGGAGGGAGGGGGTACGATCGCGAGTCCGGTGACTTTCATGGTCGGCCCGCGGGGGCCGACGCAACCAAGGCAGCATTTCCGGCGGGAAGCAAATGTCTTTTCGGGGTGTCTGTGGATGCGACGCCCGTAACCTTCACCGCCCGCCGCCGTCATGCCCCTTGGATCGGAAACTCGCAGCTCACCCAACTTATGAAAATCAACACGATTCTTTTCGCCGGCCTGCTCTGCGCCGCGCCCCTCGCGGCCACCGCCGATGTCCGTTTTGGCGTCGGGGTGAATTTCGGGCCGCCCGTCCCCCAGCCTCCCCCGCAGGGTTTTGTCGAGACGGTCGGCCCCGCCCCGGCTCCCGGCTACGTCTGGATCGCCGGGCATTGGATCTGGCACCGCGACCGCTGGGTCCGGACCCGCGGGCACTGGGCCTATCGGCCCGGCTACGTATGGCAGCCCGGCTCCTGGCAACAGGCAAACGGCGGCTGGGTGTGGGTGGAGGGCCAATGGCTGCCCGCCGGGCAGGTGGCTTACAGCCCCCCGCCGCCTCCTCCTCCCGGGGTTGTGGTGGCTCCGGAACCGACCTCGGAGGTCGTCGTGGTGCAGAGCGCCCCACCGCCGCCGATGGTTGAAACCTACGGCCCCGCACCCGGGCCGGACTATTTCTGGATTGGCGGACGCTGGGGCTGGTACGGCGGCCACTGGAGCTGGATCGGCGGCCACTGGGACCGCCACCCGCACTGGCACCCGGGCGGCGGCTGGGTCGCCGGCCACTGGGATCACCGCGGCGGCGGGTTCGTGTGGGTGGAAGGCCGCTGGCGCTAGGACGTAGACGACCTATAGGTCATATAAGTCCTAT
>CAITEC010000088.1 GCA_903891325.1 uncultured Opitutaceae bacterium | reverse complement strand
TGTGGATGCACGCCATCGCCTACAATCTCATCCGCGCTCTCATGCTCGAGGCCGGCATATCCCACGGTGTCCCGGTCGAGCGCCTCAGCTTCAAGGGCACCATCGACGCCCTACAGGCTTGGGCTGATCACGCCCTGTCCCATCGCCGGCTCCGCCGTCAGGCTCGTCTCCTCCTTCTCGCACGCATCGCATCCGACCTCGTTCCCTTTCGCCCGGGCCGCAGTGAACCCCGAGCCAAGAAACGCCGACCCAAATGCTTTAATCTGCTTAATCGTCCCCGTCATCTCATGCGCGTCGCCGCTTCCCGGCGCCTTCGATGACTTCCATCCGTGGATTTCACTCGGGGCTTAACTTAGCGCCATTCGGGTCTGACCCAGGCGGAGCTCGGGCGCGGGGGCGATTTTCCAATCGACGCGTGTCAGCTCCAGGGCTCCGTCGGCGGTGGCGACCACGAGGGGGGACAGGGAGAGGATCTCGCCGGGTTTTCCTCGGCGGCCGCTTGCGGCCGGGGAATCGGGCTCCGCCCACCAGACCATGAGCCTCGCGGGGCCGACGTCGGTGAAGGCGCCGGGATAGGGATCGGTGACGGCGCGGATCAGGTTGAAGATCTGACGCGAGGTTTGCGCCCAGTTGATCCGGCCATCCTCGGGCTTGCGGCCGCCGAAGTAGGTCGCCTGCGCGTCGTCCTGCGCGGTCTCGCGCGCGGTGCCGGCGAGCAGCGCATCGATCTGCCGGGCGAGGACCGCCCTCGCGCAGGGCAGGACCTTCCGGAACGCCTGCTCGGCCGTGTCCCGCGGGCCGATGTCCACGCCCTCCTGGTCCACGATCGCGCCGGCGTCGGGGGCCCTGACCATCCGGTGCAGCGTCATCCCGATCCGCGGCTCGCCGTGGAGGACCGCCCAGTTGATCGGGGCGCGGCCCCGGTATTTCGGGAGCAGCGAGCCGTGCATGTTGAAGGCCCCGAGCGGCGCCAGCCCGAGGATCTTTGTCCCGATCATGTTCCGGTAGTACACCGAGAGGATCAGGTCGGGCTTCAGCGCGGCGATCCGCTCCAGCCATTCCGGGGTGGAGATCTTCTCCGGCGTGAAGACGGGCACTCCCGCGTCGCGGGCCGCCATCGCCGGGGTCTTGAACCAGATCTTCTCGTTGGGGTTGTCCTCGTGCGTGAAGAGCCCGACGACGTTGTCGCCGCGGCCGAGCAGGAGCCGCAGGCACTCGTGCCCGACCTCGCTGTAGCCGAAAAAGAGGATCCGGGGCTTCGGCACGGGTGCGGCGCGCCTACGTCCGGGTCTCGAGGACTTCCTTGATGAAGTAGCGCTGGCGGGAGCGGACGACCTGGTAGGTCCGGCCGACGTACTCGCCGATGAGCCCGATCCCCACCATCGCCACGCTGAGGAGGAAGAAGAGGATTCCGAAGAGGGTGAATGTCCCCTCGGCCTCAGCCCCCATGAAGATGCGCCGGTAGGCCAGGTAGAGCACGAGCGCCAGGCTCCCCGCCGAGCAGAAGAGCGCGAACATCGTGAAGAACTGCAGCGGCGCGAGCGAAAAGCCGGTGATCAGGTCGAAGTTCAGCCGGATCAGCCTGTAGACGGAATAATTGGAAACCCCGGCGTGCCGCTCCTCGTGCTTCACGCCGACCTCGACGGGGTTTCCCGCAAAGCTGTAGGCCAGGGCCGGGATGAAGGTGTTGATCGCCCCGCTCTGGACGACCGCCTCCACGATCGGCCGGCTGTAGGCCCGGAGCATGCAGCCCTGGTCGGTCATCTCGATCGACGTGATCCGGCTGCGGACGACGTTGATGCACTTCGACGCCAGCGTCCGGAAGGCGCTGTCCTTGCGGTTCAGGCGGAAGCCGCCGACGTAGTCGTGCCCCGCGTCGGTGAGCGCGAGCAGCTTCGGGATCTCCTCGGGCGGGTTCTGCAGGTCCGCGTCGAGGGTCACGATCACCCGGCCGCGCACGCGCTCGAAGGCCGCGACGACCGCCATGTGCTGGCCGTAGTTCGCGTTGAAGTTGATGACCCGGGTCACGTCCGGCCGCGCGGCATGGCGCTCGCGGAGCAGCTCGAAGGAGCGGTCGTGCGAGCCGTCGTTGGTGAAGATGATCTCGTAGCGGCGGCCGAGCCCGTCGAGCACCGGGTACAGGCGCTCGAAGAGCCGGGGCAGGTTCAACTCCTCGTTGAACACCGGGATCACCACGGAAATCTCGATGGGGTCAGGCATGGTCGAAGACGTCGCGCATCGCGGCGATGACCCCGTCCTGCTGCGCGTCGGTGAGCAGGGGGAAGAGCGGGAGGCTCACGATCCGGTCGGCGATGAACTCGGTGTTGGGGAAGTCGCCCGGCTTCCAGCCGTAGTGCTCCCGGTAGTAGGGGTAGAGGTGCGCGGCCCGGTAATGGAGGCCCGTCCCGACGTTGCGCTCCTTGAGGGCTGCCATGAATCCGTCCCGGGTCAGGTGTGTGCCCGCGCCCGTGTTGACCAGCGGGGCAAAGAGGTGCCAGGCGTGCCGGTGGGGATAGGACGGATCCCCGGGGAGGATGAGCTCCTTCCAGCCGGCGAGGGCCGCGCGGTAGCGCGCGACCAGGGCGGTCCGCCGCGCGATGAACCCGTCCAGCGCGGGAAGCTGGTGAATCCCCAGGGCGGCCTGCATGTCCATCATGTTGAACTTGTGGCCCGGGGCGATGATCTCGTAGTGCTGGCTGCCGGTCCGGCCGAAGCGGGCCCAGGCCTCCCGGTCCATCCCGTGGAAGCGGAGGATCTGCACCTCGGAGGCGAGCGCGTCGTCCCGGCAGATGACCGCTCCGCCCTCGCCCGTCGTTATGTTCTTGTTCGGGTGGAACGACATCACCTGAACGTCGCCAAAGGATCCGATCTTCCGGCCCTTGTACTCGGTGCCGATCGCGTGCGCGGCGTCCTCAACGACCCGGAGCCCGTGCCGCTTTGCAACCTCGTAAATCGGGTCCAGGTCCACCGGCATGCCCGCAAAATGAACCGGCATGATCGCCCGCGTCCGCGGCGTGACCGCCCGGGCGACCGCCGCGGGGTCCATCTGGTAGGTCCGCCGGTCCGCGTCCACCAGGACGGGACGACCGCCCGTGAGCACGATCATGTTGAGCGTCGCCGCAAAGGTCATCGGGGTGGTGATCACCTCGTCCCCCGGCTTGAGCTTCATCGCCTGCAGGACCAGGAAGAGCCCGGCCGTCGCCGAGGTGACGGTGAGCGCGTGCGGGGCGCCGCAGTAGGCCCGGAGCATCTCCTCGAATTTCTTCACCCGGGGACCGGTCGTGATCCAGCCGGAGGCCAGGCAGGACTGCACCTCGGCCATCGCCTCGGGGCTTATGGTCGGGCGGGAAAACGGCAGGAACTCCGGAAAGGCCGGTTTCACGGGCGCGGCGGCGGGTGCGGGGTTGGCGGCCATTTCAGGGTTGGTTGGTGAAAAGATAATGGTCAGCGGTCACGGCAAGCAAATGGTAATGGAACGACGGATCGGCAAAGAGTTCCCCCACATCGCGCTTCCGGGCGACGACCAGGATACGGCCCGGGCCCGTCCACTGGCTGCGGAAATCGGCCTCGCCGATGAAGCGCCCGCTTGCGCGGGCCGCCGGGTCGTTGGGCAGCTCGAGCTCGTCGCCGGTGAATGCGACGGTGCCGTACAGCCGCCGGGCGTAGAAGGCGAAGTCCTGGAAGAACGCGTGGTAGTGAAACACCCGGTCGCCCGGCCGCATCTCCCGGCTCGCCACCCGGGCGATCTCGCGGGTGCCCGGCGGCTGGATGTCCCCGGTGGCCAGGGCGAGCCCCCCGTAGAATAGAAAGGCGGTTGCAACCACCGCGCCGAGCGCGGCGCGCGGGCCGGAGGAGCGCTGAAGCCAGAGGGAGGCCCCCGCACCGGCGGCGAGGATTGCGGCCAGAGAGAACTCGAAGGGCCTGAGCAGCTCCGCCTGCGCATCATCCATGCTCCGGATGAGGCCCGGGTCCAGGGCGACGACGCAGAGGGCAACCGCCAGGAGCCCGCAGGCGAGGGCGAAGAGCCGCAGGCCCCCGCGCAGCGGTGCCCCGGCCGCCTCCGTCCACCGGCGCGCGAGCCACGCCCCCGTGATCACGGCCAGCGGCGGGAAGACCGGGATGATGTAGGGGATGAGCTTGGAGTGGGACTTGCTGAAGAAGAGGAAGACGAAGCCCGCCCAGACGGCGAAGAATGCCATCTGCGCGTTCTCCCGGCGCCGCGACCATCCGCCGGCAAGCGCCTCCCGCAGCGCGGGCCAGAGAAAGCCCGTCCAGGGAAAGAGCCCCAGGAGAACGATCGGGATGAAGTACCACCAGGGACCGTCCCGGTGGTGCTCCGTGGTCGTGAACCGCTCCCAATGCTCGTGGATGAAGTAGAAATGGGCCCAGGTCGGGTTTCGCCGGGCGACGAGGATGTGCCAGGGGGCCGCGATCGCCAGGAAGAGCAGGCCGCCGGTCGGCAGGTGGAGTGGGCGCAGCCGCCGCCACTGGCCGCAGAGGGCGAGCCAGGCGACCATGACCGCACCGGTGAGAAGGAAGCCGATCAGTCCCTTGGTGAGGGTCGCCAGGGCCGCGCTCGCGTACATCCCATAGAGGAGAAGCCGCCGGTTCCGGCCCGGCGGTTCGCGGACCGCCAGGATGAAGA
Organism: uncultured Opitutaceae bacterium; assembly: GCA_903891325.1. Classification (GTDB taxonomy): domain Bacteria; phylum Verrucomicrobiota; class Verrucomicrobiia; order Opitutales; family Opitutaceae; genus Palsa-1447. The sequence continues at coordinate 12,231 of CAITEC010000088.1, read as the reverse complement.
GGAAGAGCGTGGCGCTCATGAGGACCGCCACCGCCATGTCCAGGAGCAGGAGACGCGCGTGCGCGAAATAGAGCAGCGAGGTCCCAAGGACAACCGCCGCAGCGACGCCGGCGATCCGCCCCCGCAGCGCCCGGGCCGCCGCGTAGGTGAGCAGCACGCCGAGAACCCCGAAGAAGGCCGGCACGGCGCGGAGCGAGCCCTCGCCCGGCCCGAAGGCCGCCATCCCGGCCGCCACCATCCAGTAGACCAGCGGCGGCTTCTCGAAATACGCAACCCCGTCCAGCCGCGGCGTCACCCAGTCGCCCGTGGCTAGCATCTCGCGCGGGATCTCCGCGTACCGGCCCTCGTCGTGGCCGGCCAGGGGGGCGCGGCCCAGCGCGAAGCCGAACCCGGCGCCGAAGACCACCGCGAGCAGGAGAAGGTCTCGCAGCCAGGATGTGGGGTTGGCCGGAGAGCCGGGAGAGTCCGTGTCGGTCATGGAAAAAACGCCCGGCCACTCTCTGCCCGGGGCCGCGCATTGGCGATTTTTTTCGTTCGCCCGCCACCCTCCCGGGCCCATCCTGCGGCATGCCCGTTTCCAAGCCCTTCACCTTTGTCTGCGGACAGGATGACTTCCTGGTCGGCCGGCTCGGGCAGGAGCGCTTCGCGGCGCTTTCCGCGGGCGCCGCCGACGAGTTTGCAATCGAGGTGATCAGCGGGTTTGCGGGCAATGTCGACGAGGTCGGCGCCGCCGTGAACCGTTTCCGCGAGGCCGTGCAGACGATCCCCATGTTCGGGGGCCGGAGGATCGTGCACCTCAAGGACGTCAATTTCCTCAGCGACTCGGTGACCGGGCGGGCCGAGGGCACCGAGGCCCTGGTCGAGGACCTCCGGGCCATCCTGGAGGCGGTCAATCCCGAGGAGACGGCGGTCCTGATCACCGCCGCGCCCGTCGATCGACGCCGCTCCTTCCCCAAGTGGTGCGAGGCGAAGGCCGACTTCGTGCTGGTGGGCGGCGACGCCGCCTCCGGCGAGGAGGCGCTGGCCGCCGTTGTCCTGGCGGAGGCCCGCGCGATCGGCGCGACCTTCGGCCCCGGCGCGGTCGAGCTGCTTCTCGCGCGGGTCGGCGCCAACACAAGGCTGCTGGTTGAGGAGGTCCGCAAGCTTTCGAACTACGCGGGCGACGCGCCGATCGCGGAGGCGGACGTCCTCGAGCTGACGCCCAATGTCGCGCAGGGGGATTTCTTCGAGACGACGGACGCGTTCTTCAGCGGCGACCTGAAATGGACGCTGGCCGCGCTGCAGCGCCACTTCTTCGCCGGCGGTGACTCGCGCCCGCTGATCGCCGCGCTGCAGGGACGGAACCGCCTCCTGATCCAGGTCCGGGCGCTGCTCGACTCCGGGGAGATCCGCTCGGGCCCCCGGGGAATCGAGGGCCTGCCGGTCGCGGCCGCCGCCCACCGGGAAAAGTTCGGCGAGGCGGCCGACGTGAAGAGCCCCTTCAACGTGTTCACGCAGAATGCGTGGTACCTGGGCAAGCTCTCCGGGGGCCGGACTCCGCCGCCCCTCCGGCGGCTGATCGACAACCAGCAGGAGTTCGTGGCGGCCTTCGAGGAGGTCCACCGCCGCGACGACCAGGAGGAGGTCCTCCGCGAGATGGCCGTGCGCTGCCTCACGGCGGGGTCCTAACCCCCGCGGCGCAAATTTCCGAGTCGCCACGGCGGCGCCGGCCATCTAGGAAACGGGCTTCCCTTGAACGAGACGCCGCCCCCGCCCTCCTCCCCCATACCCAACGTCCTCGCCGAGCGCTACGCCTCGGCAAAGATGAAGGCGATCTGGTCGCAGCACGGGCGCGTGCTGCTCGAGCGGGACTTCTGGATCGCGGTCATGAAGGCGCAGCGCGACCTGGGCGTCCCGATTCCCGCGGAGGCGATCAAGGACTACGAGCGGGTCAGGGGCCGCGTGGACCTTCCATCGATCGAGCGCCGGGAGCGCGCGACGCTTCACGACGTCAAGGCGCGGCTCGAGGAATTTTCCGACCTGGCCCACCGCCAGTTCATCCACCTGGGCCTGACGAGCCGGGACCTGACCGAGAATGTCGAGCAGCTCCAGATCCTCAAGGCGCTGCAGTTGGTCCAGTTCAAGGTCGCGGCCGTCCTGCTCGCCCTGGGGCGGCAGGCCGAGGCGCACCGCGATCTCCTCGTCACCGGCCGGACGCACAACGTGCCCGCGCAGCCGACGACCCTGGGAAAGCGCTTTGCGATGTTCGGCCAGGAGATCCTCCTGGGCTTCGCCCGGCTCGAGGACCTGCTCGCCCGCTATCCGGTCCGGGGGCTCAAGGGAGCCGTCGGCACGCAGCTCGACCAGCTCACGCTCCTGGGCGGGGCCGCGCCGAAGACGGCGGACCTGGAGTCCCGCGTCCTCAAGCACCTCGGCTTCCATGCCTCGCTCGGGGCCGTGGGGCAGGTCTATCCCCGGAGCCTGGACTTCGAGGTCGTGAGCGCGCTGCACCAGCTCGGCGCGGGCGGCGCCAGCTTCGCGACGACGCTGCGCCTGATGGCCGGCGCCGGGCTTTTGACCGAGGGTTTCCAGGAGGGCCAGGTCGGGTCCTCGGCGATGCCCCACAAGGTCAACGCCCGGAACTGCGAGCGGATCTGCGGTTTCTCCACGATCCTCAGCGGCTACGTGGCGATGACCGCGGCCCTCGCCGGGCACCAGTGGAACGAGGGCGACGTCTCCTGCTCGGTGGTCCGCCGCGTGGCGCTCCCCGACGCGTTCTTCGCCATCGACGGGCTGCTCGAGACCCTCCTCACGGTCCTCATGCAGATGGAGGTCTTCCCGGCGGCGATCCTCGCCGAGGCGGAGAAGCACCTCCCCTTCCTCGCCTCGACCACCTTCCTGATGGAGGCGGTCAAGAACGGCGCGGGCCGGGAAACGGCCCACGCCGCGATCAAGGAGCATGCCCTGGCCGCGGCCAAGGCGCTTCGCGCGGGCGAGCCCGCCGATTTGCTGGGCCGGCTCGCCGGCGACCGCCGCATCGGGCTGGGCAAGAAGGCGCTGCACGCGATCATGTCCGACAGCGCCCGCTTTGTCGGCGCCGCCCCGAACCAGGTCGACGGCTTCCTCGCGGAGGTCAAGCCGCTGGCCCGGCGCTTCAAGGGAGCGGCCGACTACCTCCCGGGGCGACTCCTCTAAGTTTTCAATTGCCTCGGCCCCCACCGCCGGGCTTTATTGGACATTCACGCTGTTTTAAATCCCTTACCAACAACTCTCATGTCTGAACTCGCAGGAAACGTTCTGGTCGGCCAATCGGGCGGACCCACTTCCGTCATAAATTCCAGTGTGGCCGGCATCATCGCCGAGGCATTGAACCACGCCTGCATCGAGGAGATCTACGGGGCGCTGAACGGCGTGCTCGGCATCCTCCAGGAGGACCTCATCGACCTTGCCGCCGAGTCCCAGCAGCAGATCCGGGCCCTGCGCCACACGCCGGGCGCAGCGCTTGGCACCTGCCGCTACAAGCTGAAGAAGACCCAGGACTTCGAGCGCGTCCTCGAGGTGTTCAAGGCCCACAACATCCGCTACTTCTTCTACATCGGCGGGAACGACTCCCAGGACACGGCCGACAAGATCTCCAAGCTGGCCCAGCAGCAGGGCTACGAGCTGCGGGTGATCGGCGTCCCGAAGACGATCGACAACGACCTCGCCGTCACGGACCATTGCCCCGGCTACGGGAGCGCGATCAAGTACCTCGCCACCGCGGTCCGCGAGGCGGCGTGCGACAACGAGGCCATGGGCCAGGGCGACCTGGTCCAGATCGTCGAGTCGATGGGCCGCAGCGCCGGCTGGATCGCCGCGGGCGCCTCGCTCGCCAAGCGCCGGGATCACCCGCACGATCCGCCGCACCTCATCCTCCTTCCCGAGATTCCCTTCAACCAGGACAAGGTGATCGAGGACGTCCGCCGCGTGCTCAAGCGCGAGCGCTTCTGCCTGATCGTCGTCGCCGAGGGGCTCGTCGACGCCGATGGCAACTACATGGCCGCCGATGCGGCGACCGATGCCTTCGGCCATGCCCGCCTGGGCGGCGCAGGCGACGCGCTCGGCGAGATCATCGAGGCGAACATCCCCGGCGTTAAGGTCCGCGTTGCGCGGCCCGGGCTCCTCCAGCGGGCGGGCGCGCACAGCGCGTCCAAGACCGACGTCGACGAGGCCTTCCTCGCCGGCCAGGCAGCCGTCCGCGCCGCCATCGGCGGTGAGACCGACAAGATGGTCACCCTCCTTCGCGGCGACGGCGACCACTACACCTGCGAGACGGGCCTGGCCCCGCTCAGCGAGATCGCCAACGGCGTGAAGAAGCTGCCCCGCGACTGGATCAACGAGGACAACGTCAGCATGAACTTCCAGTTCCTGCGCTACGCCCAGCCCCTCGTCCAGGGCGAGATCACCCTTCCCTACGACTCGGGCGTTCCCGTATTTGCCCGGCTCGACAAGGTCCGGATCGACAAGACGCTGCCTCCCTACGAGACCTGACCGGGTGAAGCGCGGTCCCCTGGCGCGCTGAGCGACATTAGACAATCCTGCGTGCCCGGCGGGCACGCTCCACCTCCTCTTCCGATATGGGAGTTGGGGCATGATTCATAAGTTGTTTAAATACAATATTATGAAGGGCCTGTGCTGCAGGCCCCTTGACAATTGAAACTCAGTCTCACTTGTTGTCATCCCTAGCTTTCACCCCATCGGACCATGTCCCCCCACACTGATCAATCGGGCGCCCGGCACATGCCGCTCTCCGACCTCCCGGTCGGCGCCGCGGGCCGCGTGTTTGCGCTGAAGGGAGACCCAAACGCCTGCGCGCGGCTGCGCGAGATGGGCTTTTGCGAGTCGGCCGTGGTCGAAAAGCTGTCCGGCACCGGCGAGGATACGCTGCTATGCATCCTGGCGGGAACCCGGATCGCCCTGGGCGACCGCGCCGGTTCCCACATTGTCGTCGACATGATCCGCAGCCCCCGAAAAGGACATGGCCGCTGAGATCAGGCTCTCCGAGCTCGCGGCCGGGAAGGCCGCGGTCATCCGCAGCTTTCCGAAATCGGGCAGCGGCTTCCTGCGCCTGCGCGAGATGGGGCTGCTCCCCGGCACGACCGTGACCCTCGTCCGCGTTGCACCGCTGGGCGACCCGATCGAGATCAAGCTCCGCGGCTATCTGCTCACGCTGCGCAAGAGCGAGGCCGAGCACATCGGCGTCGAGCCGGCCCCCTGACGATGAAGAGCGAATCCACGGCGCCGGTCTTTGCGATCGTCGGGAACCCGAACTGCGGCAAGAGCACGCTCTTCAACGCGCTCACCGGCCTCAAGCAGAAGGTGGGCAATTACCCCGGCGTGACCGTCGAGAAGAAGCAGGGCACCGCCTATTCCCAGCACGGGCTGCCGTTGACGGTCATCGACCTGCCCGGCGCCTACTCGCTGGCCGCGCGCTCGCCCGACGAGGCGGTCACCCGCGACGTCCTGCTCGGCCGCCGCGCCGACACGCCCACGCCGGACCGGATCATCTGCCTGGTCGACGCGACGAACCTCGAGCGCAATCTCTATCTGGTGCACCAGGTCATGGACCTGGGGCGCCCGGTCATCCTTGCGCTGAACATGATGGACCTCGTCGAGGCCTCGGGGATGACGATCCGCATCGGCAGGCTGCAGACGGCCCTGGGCATTCCCGTCATTCCCTGCGAGGCCGTGAACGGCAAGGGCCTGATCGAGCTCAAGCTCGCGATGAGCCGCACGGACCTTCCCCTGCCCCGCCACGCCTGGGACGTCCCCGGAGCGATTGCCGCCGCCGTCGCGGAGCTCCAGGCCTCGCTCGCGCTCAACGACGGCAAGTCCCCTCTGAGCGCGCGCGCCGAGGCGCTCCTGCTCCTGACCGACCAGGACAGTATTCGGGTCGCCGGCTCCACCCCGCTCAGCGCCCGCACCGCGGAGATCCTCGCCACCTGGAAAAAGCGCTGGGAGGCCGAGGGCATGGACTGGGCGGGCACGCTCGTTAATTCCCGCTACGAGGCGATCGGCCGGCTGGCCGCGGAGGTCGTGCAGCCCGGCGCGGCCTCCGGCCCGACGGTGAGCGACCGGATCGACTCGGTCGTGACGCACCCGCTCTGGGGCTGGCTCGTCCTCGGGGTCGTGATGACCCTGATCTTTGTCAGCATCTTCACGCTTGCGGAGTATCCGATGGACTGGATCGGCAATGGCGTGTCCGCCCTGGCCGGCTGGGTGAAGGGCGCCCTTGCGCCCGGGGACCTCAGGGACCTTCTCACCGACGGCGCGATCCAGGGCGTGGGCACGATCGTCACCTTCCTGCCGCAGATCCTCATCCTCTTCTTCTTCATCGGGCTCCTGGAGAACACCGGCTACATGGCCCGGGCCGCGTTCATCATGGACCGGATGATGAGCCGGGTGGGCCTGAACGGCCGCTCGTTCATCCCGCTGCTCAGCTCCTACGCCTGCGCGATCCCCGGCATCATGGCGACCCGGACAATCGAGGACCCGAAGGACCGGCTGACGACGATCCTGGTCGCCCCGCTGATGAGCTGCTCGGCCCGGCTGCCCGTCTACCTGCTGATGATCGCCGCAATGATGCCGGGGAACCTCGTCCCGCTGGCGACCAAGGTCGGGCTGATGCTCTTCATGTACGCGATCGGCACCTTCGGCGCCTTCGGCTTCGCGTGGCTCTTCAAGCGCACGCTGCTCAAGGGCGCCCCTCCGCTCATGATCATGGAGCTGCCGCCCTACCGGCTGCCCGGGCTCAAGGACGTCGCCATGCACATGGTGCAGCGGGCGGGGCTCTTCCTGAAGCGCGCGGGCACGGTCATCCTGGGGATCAGCATCATCCTCTGGTTCCTCTCGACCTATCCGAAGTCGCCCGCCACCGCCACGCAGACCCAGCAGGTCGAGCACAGCTTTGCGGGCCGTGCGGGGCACGCGATCGAGCCGCTGATCAAGCCGATCGGCTTTGACTGGCGGATCGGGATCGGGCTGATCAGCTCCTTCGCCGCCCGCGAGGTCTTCGTGAGCTCGACCGCCGTCGTCTTCAGCGTGGAAAATTTTGACGCGACCAACGACCACGCCGACATCGCCCCCCTGCGCGTGGCCCTGCGGCACGCCCGGTGGCCGGACGGCCGCGCCCTGTTCACGCCCCTGGTCTGCCTGACGCTCATGATCTACTACGTCTTTGCGATGCAGTGCATGAGCACGATCGCGGTCGTCCGAAGGGAGACCAACTCCTGGCGCTGGCCGATCTTCCAGACGCTCTACATGACGGGCGCCGCGTGGATTTTTTCTTTCATTATCTACCAGGTGGGAACAGCCATCGGATTCTGACCCGCATCCAGCCATGTCCCCGACCCTCCAGACCGCCGCCGCCGTGGCGCTTCTCGTCCTGACGATCGCCTGGTTCATCCGCCGTGCGATCAAACGCCGCCGAAACCCCGGCTGCGGCTCGGACTGCGGCTGCCCCACGGCCGACATCAAGTCCAAGCTGACCCACAAGCACTGACGCGTCGGGTCTTACGTCCGAATTGTAGCCGGGGTCCCAGACCCCGGGGAAAGCCCGAGACAACTACGCCACTCAGCGCTGCGCAGCGGCGCGAACCGCCTTCGCCACGGGTGGGGCAGACCCCTTCTCCAGGTTCCGGTTAAAAAAGGCGATCCGCTCTTCCGAACTCATGCCGCGCACCTGGCGGCTGGTCGCCCGCCGCCAGCGGCGGGATGCGGCGAGGGCGTCAAAGCTCTTTTTCTTCGTGGCCATGGATAAGGAAGGTTGGAGCGACTATGCGCACGGCCGGGTAACCCTGCAAGAGATTCACGGCGTTGAAGCCCGCTTCCCGGCGAGCGTTGGCCAGGTGCTTGAAGTTCCAGCTCACAAGGGTGCCGAGCCGGGCCACCGTGCAGATGGCTACGTGGAAGGCGTCGTCCCCGTATTCCTGCGGCACAACCCTCTGCGAAAGATAAGCCTGCGCCAGTTCGTCCGCTTCGACGGTCAACTGCAGCAAAGCCTCTCCCCTAAACGTTGCTCGCATCAACTCCCGCACTTGCTCTGGCGCCCGAACGATTTCCCGATCAACAATTACCGAAGAGACAAAGCGATACCAGCCCGCCTCTTTCAACCTCCACAAGGCGCGCGTATCCGCCATAAACTCCGGGTCGTGGTAGCCGCCGATCACCGAGGTATCGAGATAGAGCGGAAGGGCATGCCTGGGTTCACTCACGCAGCCATAATGGCAACCGGTCCAGCCCCCTCGACGCCGCCCAACGGCCAACGGGGTCAGGCCGCCAGAAATAAAAAAGTGCCCCGAGCACTTGCTACCATGCAGTCATGGCGCGACGACTCAGGGTTCAATTTGACGGGGCGATCTACCATGTGATCAACCGCGGCAACTATCGCCGTGACATGTTAGAAACCCCAAGTGCGTTCAGGGCGTTTCGCGAATGCATCTTCGAGGCCTTCAGTCGCTTCAACTGGCGCATGCATGCCTTTAGCTTGATGATCAACCACTACCACCTTGCGCTGCAGACTCCGACCACGAATTTACCCGAGGGGATGCAGTGGCTCCAAAGCACCTTCGCCACACGGTTTAATCGGTTCCGCGAGGAAAAGGGCCATTTATTTGAAGGCCGCTACAGGGCTATAGTCGTGGAACCCGGCCTTTCGTTGGCGCGGTTGGTTGACTACATCCACTTGAATCCGGTTAAGGCGAAAATCGTTTCCCCGGAGCAGGTCGCAAGCTACCGTTGGAGTAGCCTGCACCACTTCTTGAAGGGACCGAGACCGCCGTTTCTCGCGTGCTCAGATTGGCTGCGAGAGCTTGGGCTTTGCGACACGCCAGGAGGCTGGAATGATTACGTGAAGCACCTCGAGAAATTGGCGAAAGACAAAACGCTCCTGCAAGCCCAGGGTTTCGACGTGATGGACTATGGCTGGGCGATTGGGACGAAAGGTTGGCGCGAGGCGATCGCAAAGAGCCATGAAGGATTATCACTCGATCAAGTCTCTGATGCCCAGGCAGTTGGTGAGTTTAAGAAGCTGCAATGGTCGCAAGCAATTGAGGCTGCCCTATTACAGGAAGGCCGATCGCGCACTGACCTTTCCCGATTCCGTAAGGGCGCCGACTGGAAAATTAGAATCGCGGAAATCCTTCGCAGCACAACGACCGCGACCAATTCATGGATCGCACGTGAGCTGCATATGGGGTCGCCGAGTTCCGTCCGCCAGTACCTCAGCGATCGCCGGCGCGGGGTGCCGGCATACCAACCTCGTCGGCCAATAGGCTGATTTTTTACTTCTGGCGGCCTGACCCCATTTGACTGGGCACGATTTATTTGATTGGAGCCGTGATCGAGGTCGATCGCCTGCCGAAATACCTTGCCAAAGTTCCTCACGAGCCAGGCCGCTCCCAAAAGTTAATTTCCGAGGTACAACTGTTCGCCTTCCAAATCGGGGTTCTTCGCCGAGCGAGCGTGATTGCCCCGGATGAGCTGGGCGCAGCAAAGGAGGCCGCGAGCGTGATCGGACCATTCAGGTCCAAGTATCAGTAATTCTAGCATGCATCGGACGCCGTTACCGTCCTCCTTCACTTCAGTTCGGACCCCCGAAGAATAATTTCAGCACCGGGCCGGTGCCATCAGTTCCCTTTAGGTACTCATAGCAACCGGACTCCTCCGTCTCGACCGTCATCAAGCGAGGGCCCAGAACATGCCAAAAGTAAATCACTCTATTTTTGTCCGTGAAGACCCCTTGCGCCTCCTCCAAGAGGAGAATTGACCTCTTGTGGCCACCCTTCCCGTCTGGTTCATCAAAACCGAAATACAGATCCCCAGCCTCAAATCGTTGCTTCAAGTCACTAGGCAATACCCCATGCGAACTGGCGCAATTCAGGAATGCTACAAGGTTCTCTTTGCTTATGCAATAATCTGAAATCTCGTTTTCGAAGCCGCTAACCTCGTCTCCCTTTGGAGGGACCAGTTCATTAGCAAAACCGGAGCTTTCTGTACGACGATTGACTTTCGCAGAGTATTCGGGTGTCAACCTCACCGTCTTTGATTTGCCGATTGATTGGTTCACGCAAACCCATACGCCCGACCTAATTGAATGCACGTGATAGAAAGTGGCGATTTTCAGAGCATTGGGCCCCACGGCAATCCATTTATATATTACGCCGTTTCGATCCGTGAAGAAACCTTCGCAGGTCTTTTCGACTAACTCGCCTTTTTTAGAACCATCCTGTCCGTCTGACCTCGCGAGCGGAAATTCGAAATCCCCAGTGTCCTGCCGCTGCTGAATTTCGGGCGGTAGAGCATCAAAGGACGAGAAGGGAAACGATTGGGCGGCACTCAGAAAGTCGATGAAGTTCTCACGCGAAATCCGATAGCTGGAAATCCTGAGATCATTCGCAAATGAGGTAACTTCGTCAGATCTTGGACAGAGCTGCGGCGATGCTTGAATCGAATCCGCCTTAGTCGTGGTTACCGAGAGAGCCAGGGCGAAGAGTAAATGGCGCATTTGTCGAGGGAACGAATTGTAGCCAATAACAACTTAACTATTTCATCATGTTTGGAACGGAGGTCATCGCTGCGCAACGAATCTGGGTGCTGAGGTAACCATGGAACCGCTGGGCACGGATACCAAAAGGGACACCACCTGGGTTTAGCCATTTATCTTCATTGATTCATACAGACCCCTGAGACTTCAGCCGTATTTAAATATGGGCATCACGTCCCTCGCTTGTTGCCGTAGAGGTCGATGTGCAGGCGGTGGGCGTAGCGGTAGCCGCGGGACTTGCAGAGGTCGGCGAGCCAGGCGGCGCGGGAACGCAGGACCTTGGGCGAGATCCCCTCCGGCATCAGGAGAACCCTGTGCCGGGGAATCTCGCGCTTCAGGGACCGGAGCATGCCCTCCAACTCGTCCACGTCCGCGGGTTGGGAGACGACGAACTTGAACTGCCACTCGTAGCCGCCGTCGAGCCAGGAGCGGACCACGTCGGGCTGCCAGCGCGTCGCCTCGTGCTTCTTCCGCCACGCGGCGTGCTGCGTGCCGTCCGGCGAGGAATTGAGCAGCTTGGGTGAAAGCGACGCGAGGTCGCAGGCGATGCCCCCGGGTGGCACCGTGGCCGCCGTCTCCACCGTGATGTGGTAGCCGAGCAGCTTCAGTTCGGAGGCAAGCTCGCCGATATCCTTGGCGATCATCGGCTCGCCGCCCGTCAGGACGACGTGGCGCGCGGCGGCGTACCCCTGGACCGCCGCCACGATCTCCTCAACCGAGCGCGTCTCGCCCTCGGGATTCCACGAGGCGTAGGGGGTGTCGCACCAGGCGCAGCGCAGGTTGCAGCCGCTCGTGCGCACAAAGACCGAGGGGACGCCCGTCAGCACGCCCTCGCCCTGGATCGAGTGGAATATCTCGGAGATCAGCATGGTCCGGGCCTGGGCGGGAGCGGATCCGCCGCCGCGTACACCGTGGGATCGGGCACCCCCGACTGGGCAAAGGCCTCCCGGCGCTCGACACAGGTGCCGCAGCGGCCGCAGTGAACCTCGCCGCCCTTGTAGCAGGACCAGGTGCGGGAGAAGTCCACGCCCAGCCGGGCGCCCTCCGCGGCGATCCGCGCCTTGTCCCAGCCGATGAAGGGCCTCAGGAGCTCGATCCCCGCGTAGGTGCCCGTCCGCATCGCGTCGGCCATCGCCTGCATGAACTCCTCGCGGCAGTCCGGGTAGATCACGTGGTCGCCCGTGTGCGCGGCAATCACCAGCCCGCCGGCGCCGGCGCTCTCGGCGAACCCGGCGGAGATCGAGAGCATGATCGCGTTCCGGAAGGGGACCACGGTCTGCTTCATGTTGTCGGCCTGGTAGTGGCCCTCCGGGATGTCGCCGCCGCCCTTGAGAAGCGCGGAGGCGAAGAGCCGGTCAACGAAGGGCAGCGCGACCACCTCGTGCCTGACCCGGAGCCGGGCCGCGTGCTCGGCGGCGAAGGGTATTTCCCGGGCGTTGTGCTTGGCGCCGTAGTCGAAGCTGACCGCCGCCACGACCTCGTGCTCCGCCTTCGCCGCATAAAGCGCGGTCACGGAATCCATCCCGCCTGAACAGAGCACGACAACCTTCATGAACGACACTACCAACAGATATGCGTCAATGCAGCAAAACCATTTGGCTGCAGGACATCGATGCATTGGGGTGGAGCGCGATCTCCGAGCGCGCTGGTTCGTAGATTGAGTCATTCAG
>CAITEC010000087.1 GCA_903891325.1 uncultured Opitutaceae bacterium | reverse complement strand
GTCCGGGGTCTAGGACCCCGGCTACATCGATCCGTCGATCAGCGTGGCCCGATATTGGGGGATTCCACGCCCCATCCCTTGCCTGGCGCAGAGTCTTTGTCGGCGATCGTCAACGGCGCGTGGTCGCTCGCCCAGTACCCGGGGTTCTTCCCCAGGTCGATCGCGTCGTCGAGGATCCGGAGGGTTTCGCGCAGGTGGACGTCCATCTTGCCGAATGATTCGTTGTCCTCGTCGATGCTCAGGACGCTGTCCTCCTCGGGATTCCCCGTGTCGTCGTCCAGGCGGCTTGCCAGCTTCGGGGTGACGGGCCCGAGGCGAAACTCGGCGATCGGGTAGTCGCCCTTCGCGAGGCTGTTTCGCTCGGCTGTGAGCTGCTTTTTAAACAGATCGTCGGCAACCTTTTCCTTGCGGCGCTCGCCGAGGTTGAGCGAGACGAGCTTCTCCGCCTCCCGGGCCTTGAACCAGTCGACGATCTTCCGCAGGTAGCTGAATTCCTCGAGCCGGGACTGGCGGGCCGAGCTATCGGAGCGCAGCGTCGCAAGCGTCTTCAGGTCGATGGGATTGCCGTCGAAGCTCGCGCCATCGATCCGGTCCCAGACCAGCGCATGCGGCAGGCTGGACTCCCCGATCGGGAGGGTGTCGTCCACCGAGGGGAGGATGATGTCGGGCACCACCCCCTTGAGCTGGGTCGAGGATCCGTTGGGCAGGTAGAACTTCTGGATGGTGATCTTCGCCGCGCCGGCCTTTGTCGGGGATTCGGCGAGCTCGGGGGAAAGGTCTTTCAGCTGCATCAGGTTCTGGACCGTTCCCTTGCCATGCGTGGAGCTGTCCCCGACGATGATGGCCCGGCCGTAATTCTGGAGCGCGCCGGCGACGATCTCGGAGGCGGATGCGCTCATCCGGTCCACAAGGACCGCGAGGGGGCCGGTGTAGGCAACCTGGGGCGCCTCGTCCCGAAGCACGGTGACGTTGCCGTTGCTCTCGCGAACCTGCACGACCGGCCCGGGATGAATGAAGAGCCCCGTGAGGTTGATCGCCTCGGGCAGGGAACCCCCTCCGTTGTGCCGCAGGTCGAGCACCAGCCCGCGCATTCCGGCCTTCTGAAGCTGGGCGATCAGGCGCCCGACGTCAGCGGTGGCGCTCAGCCTGTCGGCCGCGCTCGCGCTCGGGTCGTCGGAGAAATAGAATTCGGGCAGGGCGACGACGCCAAGCGGCACCGTCTTTCCATCGGCCCCGGGAACCTGGAAAAGCCCGGCATGGGCCCGGGCGGAATTGAGCTTCACGACATCCCGGGTGATCACAATCTCCTTGCGGGTCGCCGCGTCCTTCGCATTTGCCGGCTCGACGATCAGGTGCACCCGCGTGCCCTTCGGGCCGCGGATCATCTTGACGATCTTGCGCACCGGCATGCCGAGCACCTCGACCGCCTCTTTCCCGTCTTGCGCCACGGAAATGATCTTGTCGTTGGGCTTGAGCTGGTGACCGAGGTCGGCCGGTCCGCCGGCCACCACCTGCTCCACCGTGCAGTAGTTGTCCTTCATGCTGAGGACCGCCCCGATCCCGATCAGGTGCAGCTTCAGCTGGATGTTGAATTCGTCAAAGGAGTCCGGGGAGAAGTACGCCGAGTGGGGATCGTAGAGCATCGTGACGGTCGAGAGGTAGAGCTCGGCCAGGTCGCCCGCCTCGGTGTCGCCGAGGTTTTTCCTCATCATCACGTAGCGCTTGCGGACGATCTCGCGGGCCTGGGCCTGCGACTTGCCGTTCAGGATCTCCGTGAGCAGCTCGAACTTGAGGCGCTTGCGCCACAGCGCGTCCGAATCGTCCTGGCTCGCGGGCCACGCGGCCTTCGATCGGTCGATCGCCAGCTTCTCGTCGCTGGTCAGGTCGACGTCCCCCTTGAGCTGGGTGAAGACCCAATCCACCCGTGACTTGAGCCGCGTTTCAAACTCGTTGAAGATGTCGTAGGCCGGATCGAGGTTCCCCAGGTACGCCACGTTGTAGAAGACCGTGCTTCCGTATTCCCGCTCGAAGCGCCGCTTGTCGTCCGCAAGGAAGAACAGGTGCTGGCCGTCGATTGCCGTCATGTAGTCCGGGATCACCTCGGCGAAGTCGCCGCTGTGGACGGCGGCGCGGTTGAACTCAAACTGGTTGAGTATCCCCATCAGGAGCTCGGCCTCGGCCGACAGGGTGGGGCTCGAGGAAAATCCGCTCTCGGCCGCCGGGAGCCGGGACGGCGCTCCCAGCAGTGCCAGCGGCAGGGCGAGCAGGAGGAGACGGCGGATTGCGGAGGGTAGATTCATGAAGAGGATGCGGACAGCGCTGCGCGGCCATTGTTCAACCGGCGTTCGCCCGGCCGAAACAATCCCGTTCCAACGCAGGGTGAGCGGCGGGCGCGCGTCATTGCCTGCTCAACTGCTCGCGGGCGTCGTCCAGGAGGCGCTTCTCCTCGGGTGTGAGGGCGCCAAATCCCTTGCTGTTGATCTTGTCGAGGATCCTGTCCACCTCCGCGCGAAGGTCTTCACGGTTCCCGAGGTTGACCCGATAGGCGGGCCGCGCAACCGCAGGCGGGGAGGAGCGCTTCATCCACTGCGGCAGCTCGACGGTCGAGCTGCGCCCGATCCTGCCGGCCCACGCCGGGGTTGAGTAGATGAACCGAAAGTAGATGAATCCTGCGGCCATGCCTCCCAGGTGGGCGGAGTGGGCGAAGCCCAGCGGCGAGGGGTTGCCCATCAGCTCATAGAAAACGCAGCCGAAGAGGTCGACCGCCGCGCAGCCCAGCGCCAGGTACTTGGGCTTCACCGTGACGGGAAGGACGAAGAGAAGCAGGAGGGTCACCTCCCGGTCCGGAAAGAAGCACGCGAAAACGATCAGGAGGGTCATGACCCCGCCGGAGGCGCCGATCACGAGGGCGCCCGTATGCCAGTTGACTGCGCTCCAAAGGAGGCCGCCGGCGACAACCCCGGCGAAATAGATCGCCAGGAAGCGCCGCGGGCCCAGCACCGGCAGCAACTCGCGGCCGATGAAATAGAGTGCCATCACGTTGCAGATGATGTGCAGGAAGTTGTCCGGGCTGTGCAGGAAGCTGTAGGTGACCAGGGTCCAGACCCGCCCTTCGCGCAACCCATTGGCCGACAGGGCGAAGAGGGATTCAAAGGCCGGCCCGGCGTGCAGAAACGTGAGAAAAACCTTCTCCAGGATGAACGCCGCGACGATCGAGCAGACGAGCCAGACAAGGACGGACGTATTTCCGTCCTGCCGCTGCGGGCGCATATACGGTCGGTCGTAAAGCATTCGGGTCACAGTAATCCGAAAAGGGTGCCGCGCAACGCGAATTCTAGCCCCCGACTTCCGTGGATTCCCCGCTCCGGCCCTGGGATTTCCAACCCTGCGACGGATCAGCCTATTGGCGTGCGTTGGGCTTCCATACCGGGGTGCCCGCAGTAACGCGGCCCGCGGGAATAATGGGGTCCTCCGAGAAATGCGGCCCGTTGGTATCCCGGCCAAAAGCCGGGGTTCCATCTGCGATCAAGGTCGGAAGAACTTGATCGAGCGTGTGCCCCGCCAACTCAGTGCTGATCCGTGCCGTCCAGAGCACGACAAACTTCTTCTGCTCCACTGCGGATTTGAAATCCAGGGCTGAGACCATGAAATAATAGCGCGGGGCCCGCGCTGCGCTCTCGGCCAAATCCTGCCGCGGATTTGGGTATTGGTGGAAGGGCGTTGGGTCGAATTTCGTGCCCATCACCAATTCCTCCATCTCGTGGCCATTAACGGAAGAGTGGGTTGGAAGAAGGCCCTCCATGGCCGCCGCTTCGGCGCCGGACATCACCACGGTTCCCGGCGAGGACAACAGTCGTGTCGTCATCGGGTTGTCGTTGTCGTCGTTTAGCATCTCCGGAGCCTTGTAGCCCCACGAAAACATGAGCAGAAGCGTGGGGCGGGTTGTCTTCCCGGCGAGAAGATAGCCCTCCTTTGCCAGCGAGACGGCCGCCATGCGCTCGACCAGCGCGACCGGCGGCGGGGTTTTTTCGTTTCCCTGAACCGCCCCCCCCGCCACGTACCCCTTGACCACTGGGTAGTAGTAGATGGGGTGCTCCGGGGTGGGGGGCGTGAGGGTTTTCCCCGCATCCGTCATATCCACGACGACGTCGACCCTGAGCGGATTGCTATCGACGGTGGTGTCGTCGGCGTAAGCCATTCGGACGGTGAGGAGCGCCGAAACAGCCAGAATACTGCGTGTGAGTGATCGCATGGTATCACAGAGACGTTCGGCGATCGAATTGCCGTTAAAAACTTCTTTGCTCGGGCCGCCGGATCCCTTGGTGGGCACGGTTGTTATTGTCCGCAGATGAGTGAACCCAGGCGAGCCGTATGCCCTATGCCAACGCGCGGCGGAACCCCGGCTTTGACCCCGTGAATTTCGAACGAGGGGGTCATGCTTCGTATTGTGCTGTCAACGCCTTCCATGCGCCATCGCCGGCCCTGATGTGTTTCCGATAGTCGGTTAGGTTGTGACTCATCGCGTTGGGGGCGCCCATATTTAACTGGGAGCTCAACCAGGAATTGCTGACCTGAGTCTTTGACTTCATGAAAGCTGCTACAGCCAGCTTCCACGGCGCTGACTTCATGTCGGCGGCTCCGGTCTCCAACGTTTGGCCGAGCACGGCCAGGGCACCCTGCAGGACGCGGCTCCAATTCCTTAGTCGCATTTCCCTGACTCCCAATCGGTCAGAGGAGCGGAGAACTCCGGCCAATTTGAATTCTTTGACCAATCGCTCCTTGAACAGTTCGCTCCCAATCGACCATCCTCGGCACAACGCGAGCTCTTGCTTATTCCATCCTCGGGCGCGGGCTATTGCCCCTGCTTTGAACTCGAGCCACAAAGCGTACGCCGCTCGTCCCTGTTTGTTGTCATGCAGCCCTCCGGCAAAAGCCAGAGCAGTCTGGGGCTGCAGAAAACTCGGCCTTTTGCCGGGATGGTGAAGATACCAGTAGCTGGAATATCGGTACTCTACGAGGCGCTCAATAGGGAGAATACCGGCCTTGATTGGATTGAGATGGATATAATCGCAGACGTCGCCGAGGTGCTTTCCATTTTCGGTCAAGATTGACGTAAATCTTCCCTGAAACAGATGACCGTGTTCATGGCGGAAGCGATTGAAGCGGTTGCTGAAGGTGCTTTGCAGCCATTGCATCCCCGCAACCAGATTCCCATCGGGGGTCTCTAGCCCCAGATGAAAGTGGTTGCGCATCACTATGAACGAATGCAGCAGCCAATTCGATTTCTCGCATGCCTCAAAGAGGCAGCACTCAAACGCGTGCTTGGTTCTATCGTCGAGAAAGATGGGGCGCCGGTAATTTCCCCGGTTAATGACGTGTTGGATCGCCCCAGGATATTCCAATCTCAGTTTTCGTGCCACCACGCATTATGGCAACTGCAGGACAGGCGTACCCTCAAACAAAGCACTTTACGAAGCATGACCCCTTGGATTGGGGGGATTTGCCTGCCGGCGGGGAAGGGGGGGTGCTCCGGGGGAAAGACTTTGGAAGGTGATAGGGGGTAATGGATTAGGAAATGACCTGTCGCCCTGAATTCTCGCCGCTTGACAGGGGGGGCATACGGCAGCTTTGTTTTTGGCAGCCATGGCAAACAAAGCTGACAAGTGGGCGCCGAATGCGGCGGGCAAGTTCTACGTCGATCAACAGTGCATCGACTGCGACCTTTGCCGCGAGACCGCGCCGGCCTTCTTCACGCGAAACGACGAAGGTGGACACTCCTACGTCTTCAAACAACCGACCACCGAGGAGGACGTTGCACTCTGCATGGAAGCCCTCGAGGGTTGCCCGGTGGAAGCCATCGGCGAGGACGGCGAGAGCTGATTTTTTGGGGCGAGGGACGGTCGCTGGGCATGGCTGGATGTAGCCGGGGTCGCTGACCCCGGTGCCTGGGGTCCCATTTCCGAAAACCGGCCTCTGGGAGGCCGGCTACAATCGATCCGCTACACTCGAGCCAATGGGCTCGAACTTTTGGTTGTCAGCCATTGTTAAGGGCTATTTGAGATAGCCTTAACAGAGAGCTTGTTTTCGGCCGGAAGCTGCGCACCGTTGTGTCGCAGTGCCGACAGCCGAACTTCCCATTTCGACCGAGCGCCTTGACCCGGGGCATGCCGCCGACCGCCGGCATGTGTGGCATCCGTTCGCGCAGATGCAGGAGTACCTGGAACTGCCGCCGCTTTCGATCGCCTCCGGGCAGGGCGGCTGGCTCACGAGCACCGATGGCAGGACTTTCCTGGATGGAAACGCATCGGTCTGGACGAACGTCCACGGTCACAACGATCCCGACCTGAACGCGGCCCTGGTGCGCCAGCTCGGCCGGGTGGCCCACTCGACGATGCTCGGGCTCACCCATGCCCCGGGTGCGGAGCTTGCCGCGGAACTCGCGGCGGAGGCCCCGGAGGGACTCGGACGGGTCTTTTTCAGCGACAACGGGGCGGGGGCCGTCGAGGTCGCGCTCAAGATGTCCTTTCAGTACTGGCAGCTCGTCGGGAAGCCCGAGAAGCAGGGCGTCATCGGAATGGCCGGGGGGTACCACGGCGATACTTTCGGGGCGATGGCGGCCGGCGACAGCGGATTCTTCCACGAGCGCTTCAAGCCCTGGTTTTTTCCGGCCGACCACTTCCCGGCTCCCCGCTGCGAGGAGTGGGCCGGGCGGGTCCGCTCGGCCGACGCCGGGGAGAGCCTGGCGAGGCTTCGCACCCTGCTCGCTGCGCAGGCGGACCGGACGGCATGCCTGATTCTTGAACCCTCAGTCCAGGGCGCGGCGGGGATGCGGCTGCAGCCACCGGGGTTTGTCCGGGAGGTCGCAGCGCTTTGCCGGGAGCACGGGGTGCACCTGATCCTCGACGAGGTCTTTGTCGCCTTCGGACGGCTCGGGCCGCTGGTCGTCTGCACGAGCGAGGGCGTCTCGCCCGATTTTCTCTGCCTGGCCAAGGGATTGACGGGAGGCTACCTCCCGCTCGCGGCAACCATCGCCCGCGAGGAAATATATGAGGCGTTCCTGGGTACCTACGAGAGCCGCCGGGCGTTCTTTCATGGGCACACCTTCACGGGCAACCCGCTGGCGGCAGCCGTGGCGCTTGAGAATATCCGCAAGCTTCGCGTGCTCTCCGCCGCCGGGACGCTGCAGGAGAGAATCGACTGCTTCGGCCGGCTGGTGGACCGGACCTTCCCGGGGCGGACCGGCGTCGCCGGCATCCGCCAGCGCGGGCTCGCGTGCGCGATCGACATCGCGGGTGAGCCGCGCCGGCCGGTCGCCCGGCGGCTCGGCCTGGAAATCTGCCTGCGGGCCCGCGAGCACGGGCTGCTCCTCCGTCCGCTCGGCGACTCGCTCCTCCTTGTGCCGCCCCTCTGCCTCGGCGAAGCCGAACTCGGCGAACTTGTCGCGCGAACCGCGGTCTCGATCGATGACGTCTTTTCCAACTGACCCCACCGTCCCATGCCAACCCACGACCTGAACGAAATCCGCGCCCTCTACGAACTGCCGCTCCCCGAGCTGATCTTCCGCGCCCAGGAGACGCACCGCCGCCACCACGATCCGGCGGCCGTCCAGCTTTGCACGCTGCAGTCAGTCAAGACCGGGCGCTGTCAGGAGGACTGCAAGTACTGCCCGCAGTCTTCCCATTACGACACAGGCCTGGAAAGCGTGCCGCTCATGGACACGGCCGCGGTCGTCGCCGCTGCGCGCGTCGCCCGGGAAGGGGGCGCATCGCGCTTCTGCATGGGTGCGGCCTGGCGCGAGGTCCGGGACGGCGCGCAGTTTGACTCCGTCCTCGAGGCGGTCCGCGGCGTGTCCGACCTGGGAATGGAGGTTTGCTGCACGCTGGGAATGGTCAACGGCGCCCAGGCCTCGCGGCTGCGGGAGGCCGGCTGCAATGTCTACAATCACAACCTGGACACGTCGCGGGAGTACTACCCCTCGATCATAACGACCCGGACCTACGACGACCGGCTGGCCACGCTCGCCGCCGTGCGCGAGGCCGGGCTGGAGGTATGCAGCGGCGGCATCGTCGGGATGGGGGAGACGGTCGACGACCGGCTCAAGCTTCTGGGTGAACTGGCCGCCATCGAACCGCAGCCCGACTCGGTGCCGATCAACGCGCTTGTCCCGGTTCCCGGGACGCCCCTTGAGGGATGCGCGCCGGTCGCGCCGATCGAGTTTGTCCGGATCATCGCCATCGCGCGGATCCTTCTTCCGAAGGCCATGGTTCGGCTTTCCGCGGGCCGGACCGCGATGAGCGACGAGATGCAGGCCCTCTGCTTCATCGCGGGGGCCAACAGCATCTTCCTGGGCGACAAGCTGCTCACGACCCCGAATCCGGAGCGAAACGAGGACATGGGCCTGCTGGAGCGGCTGGGGATGCACCCGCTGGCCGCCCACGCCCACGCCCACGCCGGCCGCGAGTCCTAAGTCGGCGGGAGCCATGCGCACGATCCTCGTCACCGGCTCGGATACCGGTGTGGGAAAGACCCGCGTCACCGCGGCGCTCGCCCGGCTCCTGGGCGAGGGGGGCGCGAGCGTGCAGATCGTGAAGGTGGTCGAAACAGGCGTGGCACCGGGCGGGGAGGGGGACGCTGTGCGGGCGGCCCGGATGTCCGGCGGCGACGCGGCGACGATCACCCTTCTGTCTTTCCGCGACGCGCTGGCGCCCGCGGCCGCGGCACGCGCGGTCGGCGCGCAGTTGTCGCGGGAGGATCTTCTCGAAAGGGTTCGGGCGCTGCCGCCCTGCGACTGGCGGATCTGCGAGGGCGCCGGAGGCATCGCAAGCCCGCTGGACGCGGAGGGCGGGGACTGGGCGGACTTTGGGTCCGACCTTGCGGTCGATGCCGCGGTCATCGTCGTTCCCGACCGGCTCGGGGCCATCAATCAGGCGCGGCTGGCATTCCTTCGGGCCTCGGCCGCCGGGCTTCGCGCGGGGGTGTGGCTGAACGCCGTCGATCCGGTGGATGCCGCGGTTGCCCGCTCGAACCGCGTCGGACTGAGCGAGTCCGGTGTCCCGGTCTGGGCGGAACAAGGTCACGGGGAGGCTTTGCCGACGGATCCGGCGCCGCTCATTTCACTGCTCAATCCGCCGCTGGCGGCGGCCCCGGCAGCGCCCGCGCGGATCGGCGATCGCTGCCGCGACGCACTCGCCGGGCGCGACCGAAAGCGGCAGCGCCGAACCCTCCGGGTGACAGCGAGAACAGCCGGAATCCTCGACCTTTCCGGAAACGATTACCTCGACCTTGCCCGGGACCCGGAGCTGGCCGCAGCGGCGTCCCGGGCGATCGCCGCGGAGGGCACGTCGGCCTCGGCATCGCCGCTGATCACCGGCTGGCGCGAGCCGCATGCCCGGCTGGTCGATGCGCTGTGCGCGTGGCACGGGTTTTCCCACGGGCTCATTTGGACGAGCGGCTACGCCGCCAACGCAGCCGTGCTCGGCGAACTTCCGCGGGAGGGCGACCTCGTCCTGGCGGACCGCCTGATACACCGCAGCATGATCGCCGGGCTCACGCGAAGCGGCGCGCGGCTCATCCGGTACCCGCACCTCGACCTCGATCGGCTCGAGGCGATCCTGGCAGAGCATCGGGCAGGCCGGGATGAAGGATGCATCTTTGTCGTCACGGAGAGCGTCTTTAGCATGGATGGCGATTACCCGGACATGGCGCGGCTCGGGCGGCTCAAACACCGGTTCGGCTTCTGCCTGGTCGTCGACGAGGCCCACGCCCTGGGCTGGTACGGCCCCGGCGGCTCGGGGCTCGTGCGGGCGACCGGCATTGAGGGAGAGGTTGACGTCCTGGTGGGAACCCTGGGCAAGACCCTCGCCTCGGGCGGTGCGTACACGCTCTTTCGCGACGAGGCGCTCCGGGACTTTCTCGTGAATAGCGCCGGCGAATTCATCTACTCGACCGCGCTGCCGCCGGCGAATGCGGCTATCGCCGAGGCCGCGCTGGCCCGCGTGCGCGACCTCGCAGCCGGGCAGTCCGGCTGGCACGCGATTTCACGCGAATTTCGCGCGGCATTGCGGGCCGACGGCTGGGCGGCGCCGGACGGGGACTCCCCGATCATTCCGGTGCGGCTGGACGACGAGGGGGCGGCGCTGGGACTGGCGGAGGCGCTGGGCGCCGCCGGGATCCGCGCGGCGGCGGTCCGCCCGCCCACCGTGCCGGCGGGCACCAGCCGCCTGCGCTTCTCGATCCGGCGGACGTTCACGGCGGCCGATGGCGATCGCATTCTCGCGGTGATGCGGGCCTGGCGAAAGGGGGATCGGTGAGAATCGGCTGGCTCCTTGGCTGGGCGATCCCCACCGGCTGGTTTGAACCGCTGGCCCGGGCTGCGTTGCCGGATGCGGACCACGTTTTTCGTGTGCCCAGGCCGGGCGCCCTTGCGAACCTGGAAGCCGAGGGGCCTTTCGACTGGGTGGCGGGCTATTCGCTTGGTACGCTGCTCCTCTTGGGCGATCCCGCCCGAACCCTGAGAACGGAAAGGGTCGCCCTGCTTGCTCCGATCTTCGCCTTTCCGCTCGAGTCGAGGCTCGGCGGAACGGTTTCCCGGTCCCGCTTGCGCCAGCTTGCCGGATGGCTTCAGCGGGAGCCCGCAGCCGCTCTCTCGGATTTTTACAGCAGGGCCGGCCTGGACATCCCGGCGGCCGTTCCCACGACCGCCGCGGCGGAAGCCTTCGCCTGGGGCCTCCAACGGCTTGATCGGGACGTGGTCGCCCCGCCGATGCCGCGGGGCTGGCGCGGCTGGTGTGGCGCGGCGGACCCGCTGCTGGACGCCGCGCGGCTGCACGCGCTCGATCCGGCCGTTGCGATTGTGGAAGGGGCCACCCACCATCCCGCGGCTCTCCTGCGCGCCTTTGCATTGGAGGCCGGAACATGAAGCCCCGCCACCCGATAGCGGACAAGAGGCGGATCCTCGCCAGCTTTGAGCGGGCGGCGGCGAACTACCTCACCCATAACGCGGTCCAGGAGGAGATGGCCGGCTGGCTGGCCAAGTGGCTGCCGAAGGACCGCGTGGGCCGGGCGCTTGAGCTGGGTGCGGGGCCGGGGACCTTCACCCGACACCTGGTTCCCTGGACGGGGGAGCTCACCGCATCGGATATTTCCCCGGCGATGTGCGCGGCGGGGCGCAGCGTGCTTCCCGGGGTCCAATGGCGGGTGATGGACGCGGCGGCCCCCGGCAGGGGCCCATGGGACTGGATATTTTCGAGCAGCGTCCTGCAATGGGCCGGCGACCCGGCCAGTGTCATTGGGGCCTGGAGGGACCGGCTTGCCCCCGGAGGCCGGGTCCTGGGCGGGCTCTTTGCGGAGGGCAGCCTGGCGGAGTGGGGGGCGGTTGCCGCCGACGCGTCCCCGCTCGCGTGGCGCTCGGTCGAGCAGTGGCGATCCCACCTGCTAGGCGCCGGCTTGTCCGTCATTCGGGACGAGTCCCTGGCGCGGGTGCGGGTCCACCCGTCGGCCCACGCCTTTCTGCGCTCGCTCCACGGAATCGGCGCGGCCCCCTCCCGGCGATTCTCGGCCGGTCGGCTGAGGCGGATACTGGCCGACTATGAGGCCCGGCACGGGACGCCCGAAGGGGTCCGGGCCACATGGGTTTTCTACCGATTCGAGGCGGCGCTGGCGTGACATTTGTCGGAGCGAGCCCCGGCTTACCCGCTTTTTGTGCTTTTCGCCCCGGATAATCACCCCTAAATCGGTCAACCCCGCCCCAACCAAATGACCATCGCCGATATCGCCACCATCCAAGGACGCAAATTCCCCGCCCGCCGCTGGACACGCGGACTCGTGGGCCAGGCCGGCCAGCCGATTCCCGCCAAGGGTTTCGCCATGGGCTACGTGGTCCTCGAGCCGCGGGGCGGGCAGGTGCCCTGGCACAACCAGGAGCAGGAGGAGGTCTACATGGTCCTGCAGGGAAAGGGCGAAATCTGCGTCGGCACCGAGCGCCGGGACATCGTCGCCGGCCAGTGCGTTTTCCTGCCCCCGACCGTTTTTCATCAGTTGACGAACACCGGGGACGAGCCGCTTCACATGATGTACATCTACTGCCCGGGTGGCGACGTCGCCCATTGGAGGCAGGAGCTCGACGGCACGCTTCCGGCCGCCGGCGTGGCCCCGACCCCGCCGCTTCCGGCCGGGGCGCAGCCCCAGACCCGCTGAATCGGACGAAACGCGAAATTTGACCAAAATGACCACACACAAAGTCGGCATCATCATGAACGGCGTCACGGGACGCATGGGAACGAACCAGCACCTGCTCCGTTCGATCAAGGCGATCATCGACCAGGGCGGAATCCGCCTGGGCGATTCCGAGGTCATCATGCCCGATCCCATCCTTGTGGGTCGCAGCGAGTCGAAGCTGGCGGCGCTGGCGGCCCGCGCCGGCGTCAAGCGCTACACGACGAACCTGGATGCGGCGATCGCCGACCCGGCCAACATCATCTACTTCGACGCAACCCTCACCGGCCAGCGCCCCGCGGGCGTCCGCAAGGCGATCGCCGCGAAGAAGCACGTTTACTGTGAGAAGCCCACCGCGACGACGGCCGCCGAGGCCCTGGCCCTGTATCACGAGGCGCAGGCCGCCGGGATCAAGCACGGGGTCGTCCAGGACAAGCTGTGGCTGCCGGGACTCCTGAAGCTCAAGTACCTGATCGACACCGGATTCTTCGGAAAAATCCTCTCGGTGCGCGGCGAGTTCGGCTATTGGGTCTTCACCGGCGAGAACGACAAGCTCCAGCGGCCCTCCTGGAACTACCGCAAGGAGGACGACGGCGGCATCATCGTGGACATGCTCTGCCACTGGCGTTACGTCATCGACAACCTGTTCGGAGAGATCAAGTCGGTCTCCTGCCTGGGGGCCACGCACATCCCGCAGCGCTGGGACGAGGCGGGGAAGCCCTACGCCTGCACCGCGGACGACTCGGCCTACGCGACCTTCGAACTGGTGAACGGGGTCATCTGCAACTTCAATTCCTCCTGGAGCGTGCGCGTGCGGCGCGACGACCTGCTCACCCTCCAGGTCGACGGCACCCACGGCTCGGCGGTCGCCGGGCTCCGGGACTGCGTCGCGCAGCACCTGGCCGGCACACCGCGCTGCGTCTGGAATCCGGACGTGGACAGCCCGATCAAGTACGGGGACGGCTGGGTGACGGTCCCGACCAAGGAGGTCGCCGAGAACGCCTTCAAGGTCCAGTGGGAACTCTTCCTCCGGCACGTGGTCAAGGGGGATCCCTTCCCGTGGAACCTCCTGGCCGGCGCCAAGGGGGTCCAGTTGGCCGAGCTGGGGCTCAAGTCCTGGGCCGACCGGCGCTGGCTGGATGTCCCGAAGCTGGGATGAGGTTCCCCGGGGCGCTTTGACTTGGCACCGCAATTTAGCTAGCATTTTGCCATGATATTCGGAGTCCTATTCATCTTCGTCCTCATCTTTTCGATCTACGCCCAGATCCGGGTGTCGACCACCTACAACCGCAACGCGCAGATCCTGTCGCGCGGCGGGATCACCGGCCGCGAGGCGGCCGAGGCGGTCATGTCCCAGGCCGGGATCGACGATGTCTCCATCGATGAAATCGACGGCCACCTGACCGACCACTACGACCCGATCAGGAAGCGCCTGTCGCTCTCCTCGGAGAACTACCGGGGCACGAGCCTCGCGGCGCTCGGGGTTGCGGCCCACGAGGCCGGGCACGCGATCCAGCACAAGATCGGCTACAAGATGCTCAACTTCCGGATGGCGCTGGTCCCGGCCACCCAGTTTGTGTCGCGGATCATCCCGTTCGTCATTCTCGGAAGCTATTTCCTCGCGAGAGGGCTGACGGGGATGATGCTCGACGCGGCGATCGTCTGCTACGCGGTGCTCACGCTCTTCCAGTTGGTCACCCTTCCGGTCGAGTTTGACGCCAGCCGGCGGGCGAAGGCGCAGCTCGTGACCCTCGGGATCGTCGGCTCCGACGAGATCGGCGGGGTGAACGAGACCCTCGACGCGGCCGCGCTCACCTACCTTGCCGCCTTCATCAGCGCCCTTCTGGTCCTGCTCTCCCTGCTGTCGCGACGGCGGTGATCGATGCGCCGGGTCACCCTATCGCTGCTGATGCTGGTGGTGGGTGTTGAGGTCGGCATCCTGCTCGACCATTTCGTCCTCTGGCGGCGGCCGACGCCTGCCGCCCCGGCCACCGCGGCCCCTGTGCCCGACGAGGTGGCACCGGCCGCCGGGCCGGCGGCCCTCGCCTGCGACGCCACGGCCTCCTTCAGCGGGAACATCTATCCCTCGCTCCTGCTCTCGCTGGGCAAGGCCTACCCGGACTACGCGCGCTGCCTGACGATCGGGGTCATCAACGCGGTCCCGGGCAAGCCCTGCGAGGTGCGGGTCGAGTCGAACCTCTTCCAGCAGCCGCTCCTCTATGTGACGACCGCGCCCTCGGCCAAGTTCGACCTCACGCCGGACCTGCCCTGGGACTACGGGGCGCTGCGGAAGGTGATCCAGCTCAGGCCCGAGCTCTTCGTGGTTTCGGCGTCGATGAACGGCCGTCCCGCGGCGCAGACGACGCTCACCTGCATGGTCCACCCGGTGAACGAGGCGGTTTCCCGGGTCTACGACGCGGCGGCGGGTTCCTGGCAGGACACGAGCGTGTGCTTTGCGGCCTACGTGAACGAGAACGACCCGTGGATCAATTCCTTCATCCAGGAGGTCATGGCCCGCGGCGAGGTGCAGCGATTTTCCGGGTATGAATTCGGGCTCTCGTCGGTCATGCAGCAGCTCCAGGCGGTGTGGAACGGTCTGGCGGCCCACGGGCTGCGCTACGTCGACCTTGCGACCGTGAGCGGCGGCGTCCCGGACGTGAACACCCAATACGTGCGCTTCCGCAGCGAATCGCTCCGGGACCTGGGCGCAAACTGCGTGGACGCCTCGGTGCTTCTGGCGTCGATCTTCCGGCGGATCGGGCTGCGGCCCGTCCTGCTCTTCAAGCCGGGGCACTGCTTCGTGGCCGTCTACGACGCCGCCGACGGGGGCAAGCTGATCCCGATCGAGACGACGATGATCAGCTCGTCGACCTTCACCGCCTCGATGACCTACGGGGAGCAGGAGATGGAGACGACGCTCTCGAACCTCAGTTCGCCCGGTTACTCATCGGTCGACATCGTGCTGGCCCGGCAGGAGGGCGTCGTGCCGATCGGAGACTCATTCTGATGAACCTTGTCGCTGTCATCGCCGCCGTCCTGATCGCCGTCCGGCTCGCCGCGACGCTGGCCCTTTCGGCGCTGAACCGGGCCGAGGTGCGGCGGCATTCCTCCGCGCCGCCCGAGGCCGCGGCGGCGGTCATGGATGGGGAGACCTATGCAAAGTCGGTGGCCTACACGCTCGAAAAATCGCGCTTCGGCGTCCTGACCGAGACGGCGGACGCCGTCATCCTGGGAATCGCGGTCTTCAGCGGGCTGCTTCCGGCGCTCTGCCGGCGGGTCGAGGCCTGGGGATCGCCAGGGGCGCCGTGGGCCGGGGCTGTGTTCATCCTCGCGGCGATCGGGTTGCTTTCGCTCCCATCGCTCCCGATGGACTGGTGGCAGGTCTTCCGGCTCGAGGCGAAGTTCGAGTTCAACCGCGGCACCCCGCGGCTCTGGGTCGCCGACAAGCTGAAGGGCGCCGGCCTGGCGCTGGTGATCGGATTTCCCCTTCTCTGGGCGCTGCTCTCCCTTGTCCGGCTCGCGGGCCGGGAGTGGTGGCTGTGGGGCTTCGGCCTGGTCTTCGGATTCCAGCTCGCCATGGTGGTCCTCTACCCGAAGCTGATTCTCCCCCTCTTCAACAAGCTCCAGCCGCTGCCCGAGGGGGCCCTCCGGAGCCGGCTGATGGCGCTCGGCGAGCGGACGGGTTTCCGGGCCGCCGCAATCCACGTGATGGACGGGAGCAAGCGCTCGGGCCATTCGAACGCGTTCTTTACCGGCTTCGGACGGTTCCGCCGGATCGTGCTCTACGACACGCTGGTGGCGCAGCTTTCAGCGGAGGAGCTCGAGGCCGTGCTCGCGCACGAGATCGGGCACTACCGGCGGGGCCACGTCCCGCGCTTTGTCGCGCTCTCCGGGGCGATGCTCCTCGTTGGGTTCGGGGCGCTGGCGTGGCTGGCCGGATCGCCCTGGTTTAATGCCGCCTTTGGGTTCCGACCCGGCGACCTGGCCGCCACCTTCCTGCTCTTCGGGCTGCTGAGCGGCCTGGTGAGCTTCTGGATGGGCCCGCTGATGAACCTGCTCTCCCGGCGCCACGAGTACGAGGCCGACGGGTTCGCGCGCGCTGCGATGGCCGGGGCCGCCCCGATGGTCGGGGCGCTGCGCAAGCTCTCGCAGAAGAACCTCTCGAACCTGACGCCGCATCCCTGGTTCAGCGGATTCTTCTACTCCCACCCGACGCTGATCGAGCGCGAGCGGGCGCTCCGGGCTCACCAGTGACCGTAGTCGCCGGGCTTGAGGGCCTTGGCGAACTCCACCAGCAGCTTCACGCAGTTCTCGACGTCGGCCAGGTCGACCACCTCGCTGGGCGTGTGCATGTAGCGGAGGGGCACGCTCACCAGTGCCGTGGCCACGCCGCCGCGGCCGGTCTGGATCGCGCGGGCGTCCGTCCCGGTCGGCCGGGGCTCGCCCTCGAGCTGGTAGGGAATCTTGCCCTTTTTCGCGGCCCGAACGAGGGCCTCGAACATCCGGGGATTGATGTTTGGCCCGCGGCAGATGATGGGGCCGCCGCCGAGCTTGATCTCGCCGAACTTGCGGTTGTCGCAGTCCGGGTGGTCGGTCGCGTGCCCGACGTCCACCGCGACGGCGATGTGCGGGTCCACGAGGTAGGCGGAGGTGGTCGCGCCGCGGACCCCGATCTCCTCCTGGGTGGTCGCAACCGCCACGACGCGGGCGGCCGGCGGGCGCTTTTCCCGGGAAAGGCGGATCAGCGTCTCGCCGATGATGTAGGCGCCGGCCTTGTCGTCGAAGGCCCGCGCCACGCCGATCGTGCCGTGGACCAGGTCGAATTCATGATCGTAGGTGGCCACGTCGCCAATCGCCACGCGCTTGAGCGCCTCGGCCTTCGTGCGGGCGCCGATGTCGATCCAGATCTCATGGATCTCGGGGACCTTCTTGCGGTCCGCCTCGTCCATGAGGTGGACGGCGCGTTTTCCCGTGACGCCCTTCACCGGGCCGGCCTCCGTCTGGATGATGACGCGGCGGCCGGAGATGACGGTCCGGTCGTGGCCGCCGATCGTCTCGAAATAGATGAATCCGTCCTTGTTGACGTAGGTGATCATCAGCCCGAGCTCGTCGATGTGCCCGGCGAGCATGAGGACGGGATCCCCGCCCGGGTTAAGCGTGGCGATCCGGTTGCCCAGGGCGTCGTTGCGGTAGGAGTCGGCCGCCGGCTTCACATGGCGGTCGAATACGGCCTGCGCCTCGGACTCTGAGCCGGAAGGCGAGCGGGCGTGGAGCAGCTCGGTGAGAAAGGGAGGGGGTGTCATTCGGGAAAGGCCTCGTCGATGAGTTCGCAGAAGTGGTGGATGAGAAAAAGGTGGGCCTCCTGGGCGGCGGCGCCGCTCTGGCCGGGGATGATGAGGTCGACCGTGGCGAGCCCCTTGGCCTTGCCGCCGCCGCGCCCGAGAAAGGCGATGCTCGACACGCCGCGGCTCTTCGCCTCGCGGAGGGCCGCGATGATGTTTGCCGAGTTGCCGCTGGAGGTGAGCCCGACAACGAGGTCCCCGGGCCGGGCGAAGGCGGCGACCTGGCGGGAGAAGACCTGGTCGAAGCCAAAGTCGTTGCCGACGCAGGTGAGGAGGGATCCGTCCGCGGAGAGCGCGATCGCGGGCAGGGGACGGCGATTCCGGGCGTAGCGCCCCGTCAGCTCGGTCGTGAAGTGGGCGGCCTCGGCGGCGCTGCCGCCGTTCCCGCAGGCGAGCACTTTGCCGCCGCCCTTCAGTGTCGCGATGATCAACCGGCCGGCCTCGTCAATTTCCTTCCGGATCGACACCAGGGCTTGGAGCGTGCGGGTGGATTCGGCGAGGGAGGCTTCGAAGTTCATGGTGAGGCGGATTTCCCGGGGGAAACCAGGTTCAGAAAGCGGCAGAATGGGGGAAACGCCAAGAGCAAAACGGGAGGCGCAGGAGGGGGGTCGAGCGGCGCCCCGTTCGAAAACGGGAGGCCCCCTTCGCAGCTCCACTTCGCAAGACCCAATCTGGTCGCCAATCCGCCGTCCCGCCTCATGGGGGGACGG
>CAITEC010000086.1 GCA_903891325.1 uncultured Opitutaceae bacterium | reverse complement strand
GGTCCTCAGCGGCGCCCGCCGCCGAACACGTTCGAGGAGGGTGTCTGCGGTGAGAGCTGCGTGAGCCCGGTGATGATCACGTCGCCCTCGCGCAGGCCCTCCACGACCTCCGTGTCGCTTCCATCCGTGATGCCGAGCTTGACCCAGACTCCCTCCGGCTTCCCGAAGAGGTCGTCGGCGCGGAGACGGTAGACGACGCGGGTGACCGGCTCGGACACGGTTCCGGCCTTGCGGTTGCCGCTGTTGATGATGAACGCGGGAAGCAGGACGCCGCGCTCGGCGGCGAGCTTCTTCATCCGCGCGACGATCTCGGGGGCGGGGGGGCTCGCGCCCGGGACGAAGGTGTACCCGACCTGCAGCATGATCTCGCGGACCTTCTGCCGGTTCTGCTCGGGGGTCAGGCGCCGGGCCTTTGCCGGGAGCGGCGCCGGGCTCGGGGCGCCGGCCGGGTTCGCGGGGGCCGGGGGCGGGGGCGGGGCGATCGAGGCGATGTCCTCGGGCAGCCGGAAGCGCAGGGCGCTGTTGGCGATCCTCAGGACGGCGGGATGCTGGGCGATGACGATCGACACGTTGGCCGTCATGCCCGGTTTCAGCGCCAGGTCGGCGTTGGCCACCTCGATCATGACGTCGTAGCTGACGACGTTCTGGACGTTCTGCGGCGCGTTGCGCACCTGGTAGACGGTCCCGTGGAACTGACGGTTCGGGTAGGCGTCGACCGAGAAGTTGACGGTCTGCCCCTCGGTGACGTTGCCGATGTCGGCCTCCGCCACGGAGGCGTCGATCTGCATCTTCGCCAGGTCGTTCGCGATCTCGAACATCGTCGGGGCGCTCAGGCTCACCGCGACGGAGTTGCCCTGGGAGACGTTGCGCGCGATGACGACGCCGTCGATCGGCGCCGTGATCCGGCAGTAGGCCAGGTTGGTGCGCGCCGTCGCGAGGGTCGCCTCCTTGATCTTGACGACGGCGGCCGCCTCCCCGAGCAGGGCCGCCTGGGTGTCGTAGTCGGACTGGGCGAGGAGCCGCTGGCTGATCAGGTCCTTGTCGCGGGCGAGGGTCACCCGCTGGAGCTCGTAGTTGGCCTGGGCGTTTTCCAGGTCCCCCTCCGCGGCCTCGACGGCGGAGCGGTAGGTGTCCGGCAGGAGCGTGCACAGGAGCTGGCCGGCCTTCACCTTGTCATTGAAGTCCGCGAAGATCCGGTTCACGTAGCCGGAGATCTGGCTGCTGACGACGATGTCGAGCAGCGGCTTGATGGTCCCGGTCGCGGTCACCGTCTGGGTGATGTCGCCGCGGGAAATCGGCGCGGTGTAGAACTCGGGCGCCCGCTCCTGGTGGGCCCGCCAGTAGGCCCAGCCGCCGGCGGCCGCGGCGGCGGCGAGGACGAAGGCGGCGAGCGGGGCGAAGGAGCGGGTGCGGGCCATCGCCTCAGTGCGGGAACACGCGTTTCAGCTCGGCCGCCACGTTCGGCGGGACGAAGTGGCTGACGTCGCCGCCGTACTTGGCGACCTGCTTCACGAGCGTCGAGCTCGTGAAGCTGAAGGAGACGTGCGGCATGACGAATATCGTCTCGATGCGGTGCTGCAGGTGGCGGTTCATCAGGGCCATGTTGAACTCGAACTCAAAGTCGGACAACGCCCTCAGGCCGCGGATGATCGCGTCGCACTTCTGCTCGACGGCGAAGTCCACCAGCAGGCCGCCGAACACGACCACCGACACATTCGGCAGGGTGACGTTCGCCTGGATCAGCTCCAGCCGCTTCTCCGCCGGAAACAGGGGGTCCTTGTCGACATTGCGCGCGATCGCGATCGTCACGCGGTCAAAAAGCTTGGCTGCGCGGGCCAGGACGTCCAGGTGCCCGTACGTGACCGGATCGAAGGTTCCGGGATAGATGCAATGACCCATGGGGGGGCGATCAAAGGCGAGAGGGCTGGGGGGTTCAAGTCTCCATTCGGGGGCGCCGCCCGCATCGCACTTGCCTTGTGGGGCGGGGGTGTTGTTCTTTTCGGTCGGCCTTTCCGAATGAACCTGCCCAACAGCATCACGCTGGCGCGGATACCCCTGATGTTCCTCATCGTCGGGCTCATGTACTGCGACCGGGCCGGGGCGGCGACGATCGCCTTTGCCCTCTTCATCGCGGCGGCCGTCAGCGACTGGCTCGACGGCTACATCGCGCGGAGGCGCGGGCTGGTGACGATCTTCGGCAAGCTCATGGACGCCCTGACCGACAAGATCATGGTCCTGGGGCTGGTGATCGCGCTGGTCGGCAAGGGCGAGGTTCCGATAGCGCTCGCGCTCATCACGCTCTGCCGGGAATTCCTGGTGACCGGCATGCGCATGGTCGCCGCGTCGAAGGGGGTCATCGTCGCCGCCGATCGGGGGGGCAAGTCGAAGACCCTCACCCAGCTCATCGCCCTGGGCTTCCTGATCGGGGAGCCCATGGTCCGGCGCGACTGGGCGATCGTGCTGCCCTGGAACATGAATCCCTTCGCCGACGTGGTTCACCAGATTGGCGCCTGGGTCTTTGTCCTGGGCACCGCGCTGGCGGTCTGGTCGGGCTGCCGCTACATCATCCAGTTCAGGGGCGTGGTGCTCGACGCAGCCGATCGATGAGCCTGCGGACGCCCGACTGGCCGCGGCCGCTGCCGACCCGGGTCGTGCTCGGCCTGGCCACGCTCGGCCCGCTGGGACGGCTTCCGGCGCCGGGCACCTGGGGATCGGCGCTCGGCCTGCTCGCGGTCGCCTGCGCGATCCGCGGGCGACCCTGGCCGGGCGACGGCGAGGTTGCCGCGCTTGCCACGGCCCTTGCGTGGGTGGCCGCCGGAATATGCGGGGAGGCCGAGGTGCGGCTCTCGCGCACGGATCCCCCGGGGGTGATCCTCGACGAATTCGTGGCGATGCCGCTGTGCTTCCTCGGCTGGCCGGCCCTCCGGCACGCGCTTCCCGGGTGGGGTGTCCTCCTGCTCGGCTTCGGGCTCTTCCGCTTCTTCGACATCCTGAAGCCCCTCGGGATCCGGCGCCTCCAGGCGTTTCCCGGCGGTTGGGGCGTTGTGATCGACGACACCGCCGCCGCTATCGCCACCTGCGCGGCGCTTCACGTCATCGCGTGGATTGTCATGGCCAGCATGGCCTGATGTAGCCGGGGTCCCAGACCCCGGTGCTTGGGGTCCTATCTTTCCGATACCCGGCCTCGCCGCTTGCCCGGCGGAACGAAGTGGAGAAGGGAGGCCGGACCGGGGTCTGGGACCCCGGCTACATCGATCTCACGGAAGCGCCACGAGATTCTCGGCCGGAATTTTCACCAGCAGGCCCTGGCGGAGGACGTCGACGGCGATCATGACTCCCTGCGGGTTGGCCGGGTCGTCCACCAGGCCCTCGAGGCCGTGGAGCACCCCGCCGACGACGCGCACGCGGCGGCCGCGGACCAGGAGCGGCATAACCGTCAGCTCGTAGCCGGAGGCGACCATCGCCCTCACCGCGTCGATCTGCCGGACGAAGGCGGCCTCGTCGGTCACGGGGATCGCCCGGGCGAGGAGGTCCTGCTGGTAGATCCGGGCCTTCCGCTCGGGCTGCACCCGCGCGAAAACGTATCCGGGGAAGAGCGGCTTGGTGAAGCGCTTGGTCTGCTTGGCGTAGCGCCGCACGCTCCCGATCAGGGGCAGGTAGTGCTCGGCTCCCTCGGCGGCCATGAGCGCGGCGAACTTCTTCTCGCAGCGCGGCTTCGTGTGGCAGACGTACCAGGCCGCAGGCTCTGGACCCGGGCCGGTCACGCCTTCAGAAGGTGCCTGATTGCCGCGTGGTACCCGTCGAGCCCCAGCCCGCTGATCACCGCGACGCAGGCCGGCGCGGTAAGCGACTTCTGGCGGAACTCCTCGCGCTTGTAGATGTTGGACAGGTGGACCTCGATCGTCGGCAGGTGCGCCCCCAGGAGGGCGTCGCGGAGGGCGACGCTCGTGTGGGTCAGGGCCCCGGGGTTGATGACCAGCCCGGCGAACCCCGCGTCGGCCGCCTGCGCGATCCGGTCGATGATGGCGCCCTCGTGGTTGGACTGGAAGAAGGCGAGCTCGGCGGCGCCCCCGAATTCCGCGCGCAGCGCATTCTCCAGGTCGGCCAGGGTGGCCTTCCCGTAGATTTCGGGTTCGCGTTTGCCCAGGCGGTCGAGGTTCGGTCCGTTGATGATGGCGATTTTTTTCATGGGTCCTCTCAAGGCTTCAAAGGGGGTTCTCTGTGGCGATGAAGGTCCAGGGCAGCCCGAAAACCTCGCTGAGCTCGGTCGCGAGCGCCTGGACCGCGTGGACCTCCGTGGCGTAGTGGCCGCAAAGGTAAAGGTTCAGCCCGTCCTCCTGCGCCCGGTTGAAGTGCTCCTCGCGCAGTTCCCCGGTCACGAGCGTGCTCGCGCCCGCCGCCGCCATCGCCCCGAGCGCGCCGTTCCCGCTGCCGCTGCAGAACGCAACCTCGGGTGGGGACTCCGGACCGAACTCAAGCGCG
>CAITEC010000085.1 GCA_903891325.1 uncultured Opitutaceae bacterium | reverse complement strand
CGGCCTGACCCCCTGCTCCGGAATTCGGGCCCTGGGCTTCGCCGGGACGTTCTTTTTCGCCATTCTGGCCCCGACATCCCTCGTCCCGGTCGTTGTCCAGGTCATGGCCGAGCACCGGATGTACCTGGCCCTGGCGCCAGTCGTGTCGGTCGCCGTCGTCGGCGGCTACGCCCTCTTCCGCCGGCTGCTGCCGCAGCGCCGGGAACCGGCCGGCGCAGCGCGCGCCTGGCTTGTCATTTGCGGCGCGGCGGCGGTCTGCCTCGGGCTGGCAACGGTCCGTCGCAACGAGGACTACAGGACCGAATTGTCGCTGTGGGGCCGGACGGCGGCCGCATCGCCGGCAAATTCCCGCGCGCAATACAATATCGGGCTTGCGCTCAGCACGGCCGGGGATTTTCCCGCCGCGATCGAGCATTACCGCAAGGCGCTGCGGATCACCCCCGACTACACGGAGGCGCATAACAACCTCGCCATAGCCCTCACGCAGGTTGGCCGCTGGCAGGAGGCGATCGCCGAGTACGAAAAGGCCGCGACGCTCGAGCCCGACGTGGGAAGGACCCGCTACAACCTTGGCAACGCCTTCCTGCACGAGGGCCGGCTCGCGGAGGCCGTCGCCAGTTACCAAGAGGCGGGCCGGCTGGCGCCCGACGATGTGAACATCCCCTATAACCTGGCGCTGGCGCTGGCTCGCCAGGAGCGCTACGGCGAGGCCGCGGCCGCCTACCGCAAGGCGCTGGGGATCGACCCAGGCCTGTGGAAAGCCAGCGACGCCCTCGCCCATCTGCTGGTGAGCATGGGCCGGCCCGACGAGGCGATCGCCGCGTACGAGGACGCGATCCGGGCAAGTCCCAATCTCGCGGAGGCGCAGGATCGCCTCGGCCATGCCCTGGCACTCGCCGGCCGTTTCCCGGACGCCGTTGCAGCCTTCAGGCGGGCGCTCCAGATCAAACCCGACCTTCCCGGGACCCACAACACGCTGGGAATGACACTGGTCCGGCTCGGGCAAACATCGCAGGCGGTGGACGAATTCAGCGAGGCCGCCCGGCTACAGCCCGCCAATTCCGAGATCCTGAACAACCTCGGCTGCGCGCTGGCGCAGCTCGGCCGCTTTGCGGAGGCGCGGACCCAATTCGAGGCTGCGCTTCGGATCAGTCCCAGCGACGCCCAGGTCCGAGACAACCTCGCCCGACTGCCGCCAACTCCCACCGCCCGATGAAGCCCGAGCATCCTGCACCCAGGCAACCGGGTTCGCCGCCCGCGACCCTCACCTTTCTGGCCGGGGCCCTCATAGCGGGCGCCGCCCTTGCAGCCTACCACAACAGCTTCTCCGCCCCCTTCGAGTTCGACGACATCCCCACGATCGTGGACAACCCCACGATCCGGCACTTGTGGAACCTGAAGACGGTTCTCTCCCCCCCGACGGGCGGCTACACGGTCAGCGGCCGGCCCGTCGTCAACCTCACCCTGGCGATCAACTACGCCCTCGGCGGCACGAATCCCTGGGGCTACCACGCCACCAACCTCCTGATCCACATCCTCGCCGGCCTCACGCTCTTCGGCATCGCCCGAAGAACGCTCCCGCGAATGGGCATACGAGAAGGCACAGGACTCGCATTTTGCATCGCCCTCATCTGGATCCTCCACCCCCTCCAGACCGAGTCTGTCACCTACGTGATCCAGAGGGCCGAATCCCTGATGGGACTGCTTTACCTCTTTACTCTCTATGCCTTTATACGCTTCGCAGGTAAAGCATCCGGCGGAACCCCGCTTGCCGGGGTGGAGACGGATAATGTCACGATCACCACGGGGGGGGCTTCAGCTGTTACGTCCTCCTGCGTCCCGCCTTGCGGGACTTCGGAGGATTCGGGCGCAGGACGGAAAGTGTGGGGATGGCTGGCGGTTGGGGCCTGCGCCCTCGGTATGGCGACAAAGGAGGTCATGGTCTCCGCCCCGCTCATTATCTTTCTCTACGACCGCACCTTCGTCTCGGGCAGCTTCCGGGCCGCCCTGGTTCGGTGGCGATTCTACGCCGGTCTGGCGCTCACGTGGGTGCTGCTCGCCTGGCTGGTATCAGGGTCGGGTTCGCGCAATGCGACCGCCGGGATCGCAAACGCCTCCGATCCCGCGAGGTACTGGCTGACCCAGTTTTACGCCGTCGGCCATTACCTTTCCCTGGCGTTCTGGCCGCGGCCCCTTGTCTTCGACTACGGGCTGGCGCTCGTGCGCTCACCGGCCGAGATCCTGCCGTCAATCCTGGTCGTTTCGCTCGTGGTAATCGGTTCCGCGGCCTGCCTGATCCGCACGTCGCTGAGGCCCCTGGGGTTCGCCGGGACCTTCTTCCTGGCGATCCTTGCGCCGACCTCGGTGATTCCCGTCATTGTCCAGGTGATCGCGGAACACCGGGTCTACCTCGCGCTCGCGCCCCTCGTCTTCGCGGTCGTCGCCGGGTCATTCCTGCTCGTGCAAGGGGTCAGGCCGCCAGAAGTAAAAAATGCCGGTTTTTTTACTTCTGGCGGCCTGACCCCGTTGTATTTCGTTCTTTGCGTGGCTGCAGCGGCGGCGCTCGGGTTCGCAACGGAGCGCCGCAACGGGGACTACCGGAGCCCGGCGGCCCTCTGGGGGACGACGGCGGCGGAAATGCCGACCAATGCGCGCGCCCTGTGCAACTACGGGCTGGCGCTGGCCGACGAGGGGAAAACCGCCGCCTCGATTGCGCTCTACCGCCGGGCGCTTGTGATCAGCCCGGGTTACCCGGAAGCCCACAACAACCTGGGAATCGGCCTGTCAAAGTCGGGCCAGTGGGACGAGGCGATCGGTGAATTCAGGGAGGCGCTGCGCATCGAGCCCACGCTGGCCAAGGCCTCATTCAATCTCGGCAAGGCCTATAGCCACCAGGCGCGCTACGCCGAGGCGGCCCGGGCCTTCGACGAGGCCCGCCGCCTCAACCCGGGCGACCCGGACGTCGACTACAACCTTGGGGCCGCCCTGACCGCCGCGGGGCGCCCCGAGGATGCCATCCCCGTCTACGAACGGGCGCTGGCGCTCGAGCCGGACCTGGTCTACGTCCAGACCAACCTGGGCGTGCTCCTTGCGGGGATGGGCCGATTCCCGGAGGCGATCGGGCACTACCGGGCGGCGCTCCGGCTCGAGCCCGGGCTGTCAAGGACCCACAACGACCTGGGCATTGCGCTGGCCACCACCGGCAAGCTCGCCGATGCGACAGCGGAATTTGAGCTGGCCGTCAGGCTCGATCCCAATTTCTATCTCGCGCGCTTCAACCTGGCCCGCGCGCTCATGATCGCAGGAAGGACCGCCGAGGGCCGGGAGCAGTACCTCGAGGCGGCCCGGCTCCAATCCACCCCGCAAAACCCCGCACCCGAGGGCCCAGACAATTCCCCGGGCGCCCAACCGACGCAATGACCCCATGACCCCACGTTCGCTCGCGCTTCCCCTCCTCACCGCCGCCCTGGTCCTTGCGGCCCCCTTTTCCGCAAAAGCCATGCAATCCAGCACCACCCAGTCGCCCTACGGAAAACTTCCCGACGGCACCCCGATTGAGCAGTACACGCTTACCAACGAAAGCGGGGTAACCCTCAAGGTGATCACCTACGGGGCGATCATCACGGAACTGCGCGTCCCGGACCGGTCCGGCGCCTTTGGCGATATTGTGCTCGGCTTCGACAAGCTCGAGCCCTACGAGACCAAGAGCCCCTACTTCGGCGCGGCGATCGGCCGGGTCGGGAACCGGATCGCCCGGGGCCGGTTCACTCTCGACGGCAAGACCTACAGCCTGGCGATCAACAACGCCCCGAATCACCTCCACGGCGGCCTCCGGGGATTCGACAAGGTCGTGTGGAAGGCGGAGGCGGCCAAGGGCCCGAACGGGGCGCCCGGGGTGACGTTCCGGTACACGAGCGCTGACGGCGAGGAGGGCTATCCCGGGACGCTGTCGGTCACGATGACCTACGTGCTGACCAACGCGAATGAACTGGTCCTCCACTACCAGGCGACCACTGACAAGGATACGCCGGTCAACCTAACGAACCACAGCTATTTCAACCTCTCCGGCCGCGGCGACATCCTCGGCCACGTGCTCAGGCTCGCCGCCTCGCGCTTCACGCCTGTCGACGACACCCTGATACCGACCGGGGCGATTGCGCCGGTCGCGGGCACCCCGATGGACTTCATGGAGGGCAAGCCCATCGGCCGGGACCTCGGCCGGCTCGCAAACAAGCCCCAGGGCTACGACCACAATTTCGTCCTCGATTCGGGAGGCGGCCACCTGGCGCTTGCCGCCTCCGTCTACGACCCGGCCTCGGGACGGGCGTTGGACCTGCTGACCGACCAGCCCGGGGTGCAATTCTACAGCGGAAACTTCCTGGACGGGACGCTCACGGGAAAATACGGCGTCGTCTATCAGCAGCACGACGCGTTCTGCCTGGAAACCCAGCACTTCCCGGACTCGGTCAACCACCCGAACTTCCCCTCGACGATCCTCCACCCCGGCCAGGTGTACCGGTCCACGACGATCTACCGCTTCTCGGTGCGCTAGTTAGTTGGACGCCGGGGCGGCCGCCGCGACAATCCTCGGGGCGGCCTTCTTCCGCCACAGCAGGTAAAGCCCGAGGAAAATGACGGCCAGGACGGACGGGAGCGCTGCGAGCTTGCCGAGAGATTCCAGTCCGGCCGACGCCTGGATCTGCATCCATTGCGCGGCCCGCGCGGTCCCGGGAGCGGCCGCCATGAGGGCATCCTTGGTGTCGCCCGCCGGCACGCGGACGGCGATCGCGTTGTCGAACCAGTGGCCGACCAGCGGCACGATGTAGCTGGCGCTCATCATCCCCGCGCCGCCCATGATCGCCAGGCCCAGCGCGCCGGTCCGGGGAAAACGCTCGCTCACCGTGCCGAGCATCGTGGGCCAGAAAAAGCAGACCCCCAGCGCAAAAACCGTTGCCGTCGCGAAGAGCATCGTCCCCGTCGTCCGGCTCATCGCGTACAGGCCCAGGGCACTGAGGACCGCGCTGAGGACCAGCATCCCGGGGGGCGAAATGCGGTGGACAAAGACGCCGGCGAATTGCCGGCCCGCCCACATCAGGCCCGTGATCCAGACGAGCACCAGGATGCCGGAGACGCCGGCGTTGCTCAGGATGGTCGGGATCCAATTCTGCGAGCCAAACTCCGTCGCCGCGGTCATGAGCATGCAGCCGACCATGAGCAGGAAGAGCGGGTTGAAGCACGCCGCCCACATGGAGCCGGTGGACACGCCCTTCTCCACCCGTTCCGTGCGGGGGAAGGCCTGCCCGAGGAACATGAAGGCGTAGATCGCCAGCGGGATCAGCATCGTGGAGAACTGGGCCTTCCAGCCCAGGTCCAGTTTCGCGAGCGCAAAGGCCGCCAGGCCGCCGATCACGATGCCGCCCGGGAACCAGGCGTGGAAATGGTTGAGCTTGGTCGTCCGGTCCTCGGGGAAGAGCGTGGCGATCAGCGGGTTCGCGGCCGCCTCAACCGAGCCGTTGGCGATCCCGAAGACCAGGGTGCCGATGAACAGGCTCCAGTAGTTCCACGAGAAGACGGTCAGGAGGATTCCCACCAGGTGCCCGAGGGAGGCCAGGCCCATAATCCGGCGCATGCCCAGCGCGTCGCACAGGGGGCCGCCGAAGATCATCGCGAGCGTGAAGCCCCAGAAGGCGGCGGCATTGATGAGGCCGACCTGCTCGTACGTGAGATGGAACTCCGCGGCCCACGCGCCGACGGCGGCGGTGCGCAGGGCAAAGCTCATGGCGGTGACGATCAGGGCGACGCAGCTCGCCGCAAACAGGCGTGGTGAATTCATGGGGTGACTCTGGCTGTTGGGGGTTCAACCGGCCGGGATTGGCCGCGCCTACTGCAAACTCGGCCCGGAAAGCCGTCAAGCGATAAGGCCTTGCGGCAGCGTTGGGTTTGGGCATCCATGGCCGCTGGCCCCATGAGAACCGAGCCATCATCCCAAGACGGAGGATTCCTCCGGGCGCTGACGGGGCCCGCGGTCGCCGCGGCGATCCTCGTCCTGTTCTGGGTCGCCCTCATGGCCGGCGTCCGCGAAAAAAGCCTCACCTACGACGAGGGCGAGTACGCGCTCGCCGGCTGGAGCGCGTGGCGCGCGGGGGACTACCGCCTCAGTCCCGAGGCCGGCGTGCTGGTCGCGCGCGTGGCCGGGCTTCCGCTGGCGCTCAGCTCCGTCCACCCGCCCGCGACGAACTCCGCCGACTGGCGCACGGCGCAGTTCCAGGTCCTCGGGTACGACTGGTTTTACCGGACGGGAAACGACGCCGCGGCGATGGCCGCCGCCGGCCGCGCCGCGTGCGCCGTCCTGGCCGTCCTCCTCGCCGCGGTTGTCTGGGCATGGTCGCGCCGGCTCTTCGGGCCGGGCGGGGCCCTGGTCTCCCTCCTGGCCTGCGTCCTGAACCCGGGCGTCCTGGCGAACGGCGCCCTGATGACCTCGGACGTCGCGGCCGCGCTCCTGTTCCTGGCCGCGACCTGGTCCTGGTGGGCGGTGCTCCACCGGGTCTCCGCCGCGCGCGTGCTGGGAAGCGGTCTGCTGGCCGGCGCGCTCTTCGCCTGCAAGATGTCGGCCGTCCTGATCGTGCCGGTGGCCGGCGCGCTCGCGCTCGCCCGCCTCATCGACCGTCGCCCCCTGCCCTTCGACCTGGGCTCCCGGCGCGGCGAATTCCAATCCCGGTCGCGAAGGGCCGCCGCCATCTCGGCCATGGTCCTGGCGAACGCGGCCATCGTGGTGGCCGTCATCTGGGCCGCCTACGGATTCCGGTTCTCGGCGTTCGCCCATCCGGGACCCGGCGAGCGCTTCCTGCGCCCGTGGTCGTACGCCCTCAACCTTCCGCACCCCGGCGCCACCGGGGCGGCAATCGACTTTTTCCGGGGTCACCACCTGCTGCCCGAGTCATGGCTTTACGGATTCGCCACCGTGCTCCGCCGCGCCGACATCCGCCGGGCCTTCCTGAACGGGGCGTGCAGCGAGACGGGGTGGCCCTGGTTTTTCCCCTACGTGTTCCTGGTGAAGACCCCGCTGCCCCTCCTCGGTATCATCACCCTGGCGCTGGGAACCGGATGGCGGTCGTGGAAGACCCGGGCCCCGCAGGGCGCCCCCATCCCCGCACCGCTCTATGACACCTTGCCCCTCTGGGTGCTGATGGTGGTGTACTGGGCGGCCGCGGTTTCGAGCCACCTGAACATCGGGCACCGGCACCTGCTCCCGGCCTATGCTCCCCTTTTCGTGCTCTGCGGCGCGTCCGCGCGCTGGCTCGGGGACGGGGGACGAGCGGCGGGATTTGCCCGGCGATGGGCCGGCGCGGCCCTCTGCGCCCTGCTGGTCGTGCTCGCGGCCGAGTCCGCGTTGTGGTTCCCGAACTACCTTCCCTACGTGAACGGCGTCATCCGGCCGCGCGAGGCCTACCGGCACCTCGTGGACAGCTCCGTCGACTGGGGGCAGGACCTGCCGGCGGCCCGCCGCTACATCGACGAGCACCCGGAAGGCCGGCCGTACGTGCTCTCCTATTTCGGCATGGCCAGCCCCGCCTGGCACGGCGTCGATGCGCGGCTCATCACCTCCTTTGGCCTGCCGTATCGGCGGGACGACCCGGACCTGCTGCTGACCCGCCTTCCCGCTGGCTGGACGGGCCCTGACCTCGCCCGGATCCAGCGGGAACAGCCGGGCTACGACCCGATGGGCGTCGTCCCAATCGGGACCGACACCCACGCGGTGTTCCTGAGAAAGGCAGCGGAGCTCCGGCTCGCCCCCGGCACCTATCTCATCAGCGCCACGATGCTCCAGCCCGTGTACTATTCCGGCCCCTGGGGCCCCTGGAGCAGCCGCTACGAGGCGACCTATCGGCGGCTGAAGGCCGAGGTGGATCCGCTCCTGGACGCCGATCCCTCTGCCCGCGCCGCGGCGTTTCGCCAGTACGACATGGACGAACTGGCCCCGCTGCTCGCCTCCTTCGAGGAGTACCGTTTCGCGCGGCTCACCGACTTCCTGCGGCGCCGCACCCCCGACGACGAGATCAACGGCTCCATCCTCGTTTTCCGCGTGACCGCCGCCGACCTCGCCGCGGCTTTGGACTGACCGGAGGCGGTATCCACCCGCCTCAGGGCGCCAGCTCCCGCCTCAGGAAGGCCCAGGCGATGTCGCCCCTGAATTCGTGGTTGCCGGAGAAGGCGTCGAATTCGAAGTCCGGCGCATGCGGGCCGGGAAAATGGGCGCGCGCCAATTCCGCGGCGCGACGGGCGCCGGCGATGGGGAAAATCGAATCGCCGATCCCGCACTGGACCTGGAGCGCCCGCGGGCTGATGAGCCCGGCCAGCTCGCAACTGTTGAGGACGGCGGTCTCATTGGGCACGTGCGGGGGCGCTGAGGCGTCGGCGTGGGGATCGCGGAAGGAGCAGGAGGCCACCGCGGCGCGGATCCGGAAGTCGAGGGCCGCGGCGTAAAGCGTGTAAAAGCCGCCGTAGGAAAGCCCGATCATCGCCACCCGCCTCGGATCGACCTCGGGCCTCGCCTGCAGGACGTCGAGGGCCCTCATGAACTTGGTCACCTCGACCCCCATGAGCGTCGTGCCCGACCTCTTCAGCCGCGCGTCCAGCCGATCCCGGACGTCCGGGGGAATCGGGCTGCCGTGGTCGCGGTCATGGTACGGATACATGACCGAGAGGGGAGCGAAGGTGACATATCCCTCCGCAACCGCGCCCCGGACCATGTCGTGGTAGTTCGACCCGCC
The DNA here is from genome assembly GCA_903891325.1 of uncultured Opitutaceae bacterium. GTDB lineage: Bacteria > Verrucomicrobiota > Verrucomicrobiia > Opitutales > Opitutaceae > Palsa-1447. The sequence goes on along the minus strand of CAITEC010000085.1, from coordinate 23,697 downwards.
GTGAAAGGTTGCCAGCTCCGGAAACCCTCCCCCGCCGTGCACGGCGATCACCAGCGGCGCGGGGATCCTCGCCTTGCGCGGCACAATGTAGAGCCCGTAGGTCTCCATCAGCGGCGTGGACTGGATCCGGCAACGGTAGTAGGTCGCCACGGCGTCCTCGCCCGCCTTTTCCATCCGAACCGCAGGGCCGCCGGTGAAGCCGGGCGCCGGGTACCCCAGTCGCCGCCGAAATTCCGCCCGCAGCGCCGGGGCGCCGGCGTCCGTCGATCCCGCCGCGGCAGGCGCAGCCTGGGGAGCGGACTGCGGCAGCGAGTCGGCATAGGCCTCCATCTCCTTCCACTGGGCGACCCGGACGGGGCTGGAGGCCAGGAGGTCCTCCTCATAAAGATCCGCCCGCGGCGGCTGGGTTCCAAAAAGCGCGGCGGGCGCGGCCATCAGGGTTAGGATAAAAAGACGTGTCACCGTGGGCAATGCGGGGCGGTAGCCTCCGGAAAAACCATTGTCTTGTCAGGCCAAATCGGGCTCTGATCGCCGCTGCCACCCATGAGCGCACCCCTAAACGTGACGGTCTGGAACGAATTCAGGCACGAGCGGAAAAATCCGGCCGTCGCAGCTATCTATCCGACGGGAATCCACGGCGCGATCGCGGGCTTCCTGGCCCCCGACGCGGGGCTGCGGGTCCGCACCGCCACCCTCGACGAACCCGAGCACGGGCTGCCCGCGGCGGTCGTCGCTGAGACCGATGTCCTGGTCTGGTGGGGCCACACCGCGCACGCCGAGGTCGCCGACGCGGTGGTCGAGCGCGTCAGGCGGCGGGTCCTGGAGGGGATGGGCCTGATTGTCCTGCACTCGGGGCACTACTCGAAGATCTTCAAGGCCCTGATGGGAACGACCTGCTCCCTCCGGTGGCGCGAGTCCGGCGACCGCGAACGGGTGTGGACGGTGGCCCCCTCCCACCCGATCGCCCGGGGCGTCGGCGAATCCTTCGCGATCCCGGTCGAGGAAATGTACGGCGAGCCCTTCGGGATTCCCGAGCCCGAGGAACTGGTCTTCGTCTCGTGGTTCAGCGGCGGCGAGGTGTTTCGCAGCGGCTGCGCCTGGCGGCGGGGACACGGCCGGGTCTTCTACTTCCAGCCCGGGCACGAGACCTACCCCATCTACCACCAGCCCGAGGTGCAGCGGGTGATCGCCAACGCGGTCCGCTGGGCGGCGCCGACAGTCCGCATTCCGGACAACTGCCCGAATCCGCCCCCGCCGGAGCCGCCGGTTTAAGAGCCCGCGGGAACCAGGACCTTCCGGGCGGGAAAATCCAGGTCGAAGGGCTCGTCGGCGCCCGGCGCCTGGTAGGTGCCGATGATCACGTAGCGGTCCTTGCGCGCGGTGTTCGCCGTCGAGCCGTGCATGAGCCGGTCCGAGAAGACCACCGCGCCCCCGCGCTCCATGGCGCAGGTCACGACCTCGGTGTCCTTCCACTCCTCGCTGTCGGCCACGTTGAAGAAGTCGCCGTCGACGCCGCCCGCCTTGGACTTCCATTCCTTCAGATGGCTCCCCGGAACGACGGTCAGCGTGCCGTTCTCGGCCGCCGCATCGTCGAGGGGAATCCAGACCGAGACCTTCGGCCGGGTGCCCTTCCAGTAGAAGTAGTCGATGTGCCAGGGCGTCGCAAAGGCCCTGTCGGCCGCCTTGAAGACAATCTTGTCGTTGAGGAACATCACGCCCCCCGGCATGACGGCGCTCAGAAGCCCGACCACGCGGGGATCCTCCGAGAGGGCCCGGAAGGCCGCATTGTTGAGGGCGGCGTAAAGGCACACGGTCGTCCCGGGCTTCCCGACCTCGTTGAGGACACGGTGGGCCTCCTCCTTGAGCCGGGCGCACTCCTCCCCGGACAGCAGGTTTGGCACGATCAGGAATCCGTCCCGTTCGTAATTGGCGCGGAGGGTTTCAGGTGACTGGGCTTTCGGCATGGCGTCAGGGAGTATGCAGCATTTTGGGGCTTCCAATTCAATAGGCAAAATGTGCTGATGGGGAACCCCGGTCGATGACGCCCCGACGACTCACCCCAGTGCTCCGGCTTCAGGAGTGCGGCATCATCGCCGTTATCCTGGTCCTCGGGATCCTCCTGACCTGGTTCGGCGGCACGGTCCGCGCGCCGGTCTTTGAACGCGGCGCGGACGGCGCCCGCCACCGGGTCTACGAGACGGGCGCGGACGGGGCGCGGGTCCCCGCCTTTGCCGTCCGCAACAAGTTCCTCAACGCCCAAAACCTCGCGCAGCTTGCCAAGGATACGAGCTTCATCGCCATCATGGCGGTTGGGTCCGCGCTGGTGATCATCTCCGGGGGAATCGACCTTTCGGTGGGATCGCTCTACGCGCTGGCGTCGGTCCTCGGGGCTCTTGTGCTGCGTCACCTCGGTCCCGAGGGATCCGGCGCCGCGCATCACGGGTGGCAGGGCATCCTCCTCGCCGCCGCCGCCTGCCTCGGGGCCGCGGCCGCCTGCGGGGCGATCAACGGGGCGCTCATCGTCGTCCTGCGCGTCCATCCCTTCGTCGTGACGCTCGGGTCGATGGCCATCCTGAGGGGCCTGGCCTTCGTCATCACCTCCGGGCAGTCGGTCGGCGGGTTTCCCGACGGGCTTCGCGCCCTCGTCCGCTTCCAGGCCGGGGACGGCCTCACCGTGATCCCGCTGGCCGCGATGGTCCTGGCCACCGTCGCCGGCTGGATTTTCCTCGGGAGGCTGGCGGCCGGGCGGCGCGCCTATGCGGTCGGGGGCAACGAGCAGGCCGCCCGCTTCAGCGGGATCCGCGTCGCGCGGGTGAAGCTGCTCGTGTACACGCTCTCCGGGCTCTCGGCGGGCGTCGCGGCGTTCCTGGCGATCGGCTACTACGGCGCGGCCAGCTCCGGGGACGGCCAGGGCTACGAGCTGAGCGTGATCGCCGCCGCCGTCGTGGGCGGCGCCAGCCTCTCGGGCGGGCGCGGATCGGCGCTCGGCGTCGTCCTGGGGGCGCTGGTCATCCAGATGATCGGCAGCGGCATCGTTTTGCTGGGAATCGACCAGAACTACAGCCAGATTGTCCTCGGCTCCGTCGTGATCGCCGCGGTCGTCCTCGACAACCTCAACACCTGGCTCGCCCGCCGCCAATTCCTGAAATGAAAATCCCGCGCCCCTCGGTCCTCGCCTGCCTGCTCCTGTCGGCATCCGCCGCGTTCGCCGCCGGCGGCCGCACGATCACGATCGGGGTCATCGCCAAGTCGCAGAGCAACCCGGTGTTCCAGGCGGCGCGCGTCGGCGCGGAGGAGGCCGCCCGGGACCTCGGCGCGAGGCTCCACGCGGACATCAGGATCGACTGGCGGACGCCCAACGACGAGGACGCCCAAAAGCAGGCCCAGGCGGTCGAGCAGCTCGTCCTGGCGGGGGCCGACGGGATCGCCGTCAGCTGCTCGGACGCCAACAAGCTCACCGACGCGATCAACGCCGCGGTCGACCACGGGGTTCCCGTCGCCACCTTCGACTCGGACGCGCCCGCGAGCCGGCGCTTCGTGACCTTCGGCATCGACGACGAGAAGTGCGGCGAGGTGATCATGGCGACCCTGGTGAAGACGATGAACGGCAGGGGCGTTGTCGCCATCCTCGCGGGAAGCCAGAACGCGCCCAATCTCCAGAAGCGCATGCGCGGGGCCGTCGCCGAGGCGGCCCGGCACCCGGGAATCACGATCCGGGGGGTCTATTACCACAAGGAGACCCCGCAGGATGCCGCGGCCAAGGTCGAGCAGGTGATGGAGGCCAATCCCGACATCAACGGCTGGGCGATGGTCGCCGCGGCGTGCCTGTTCACCGACAATGCGCTCCCCTGGCAGCCCGGTGCGGTCAAGTGCGTCGCGATGGACGCCCTTCCGCCCGAGCTCGCCTACCTGCGGTCCGGCCAGGTCCAGGTCCTGTACGCGCAGCAGTGCTACCAGTGGGGCTACCGCTCGGTCGAGCTGCTGGTCGACAGGATCCTCCTGGACCGGAGCCCCGCATCCGTGAAGGAGGTCAGCCCCCTGATCCGGGTGGACCCGTCGAATGTGGACGCCTTCGCGAGGAACTGGGATGTCTGGCTGCGCAAATGACGGCGTTCATCGAGTTCCGCTCCGTTTCAAAGCGCTTCCCCGGGGTCCAGGCGCTGGATGGCGTGGGCTTCTCCGTGGCGCGCGGCTCCTGCCACGGGCTCATTGGCGAGAACGGGGCGGGGAAGAGCACGCTTGGAAAGATACTCGGGGGTATCCACGGGGCCGATGCGGGGGAAATCCTCCTGGAGGGCCGCCCGATCCGACCGCAGACGCCGCTTGAGGCCCGTGCGCTGGGGATCGCCCTGGTCCACCAGGAGCTTTCCTTCTGCCCAAACCTGACCGTGGCCGAGAATCTCTGCCTGGGGGACCTTCCGGCGCGCAGGGGCTGGCTGGACCGCGCGCGGCTGCGGGCGCGCGCCCGCGGGATGCTCGCCGAAATCGGCTCGACCGCCGACCCGGACGCCCTGGTCGGGACGCTCTCCCCGGGACGCGAGCAGCAGCTCCAGATTGCCGCGGCGGTTGGAACGGGCGCGCGGGTCATCGTCATGGACGAGCCGACGAGCGCGCTGTCCGCGGGGGAGACCCGCGAGTTCCGGCGGCTGGTCGGGGACCTGAAGGCGCGGGGGATCACGCTCATCTACGTATCCCACCGGATGGACGAGCTCTTCGAGATGTGCGACGCGATCACCGTCCTGCGCGACGGCAGGCACGTCTCCACCGAGCCGATCGGCGCGACCAGCCCGGACCGGGTCGTCTCCCAGATGATCGGCCGGACGCTCTCCGCCGCGCAGTCCGCCCACCTCGACCTTTGCCCCGGCGGGGAGCGCCTTGCCGTCGCCGGCCTCGCCTCGCCGGGGCGTTTCACGGGCGTGAATCTCAGCGTCCGCGCCGGGGAGATTGTCGGCATCGCCGGGCTGATCGGGGCGGGCCGCAGCGAGGTCCTCCAGGCGATCTTCGGCCTCGACCCGGCGGCGACCGGGGAGGTTCGGGTCGACGGCCGCGGGCTTCGGCTCGGATCGGTGACAGCCGCCCTGCGCTCCGGGTTGGGACTGCTGCCGGAGGACCGCAAGCGGCAGGGCCTCGTCCTGACAATGAACGTCCGCGAGAACTGCACGCTTTCCGCCCTTTCCCTCTTCTCCCGCGGGGGATGGATGCGGCGGCGCGCCGAAAGGCGCGCCGCGGCGGAGGCCTGCGAGCTGCTCCGGGTCAGGACGCCCTCCCCGGAGTCCCCCGTCGCCGGCCTGAGTGGGGGAAACCAGCAGAAGGTCACCCTGGCGAAGTGGCTGGTCCGATCCTGTGAGGTCCTCCTGGTTGACGAACCCACCCGGGGGGTCGATGTCGGCGCGAAGGCGGAGATCCACCGGCTGCTCGGGGACCTGGCCTGCCGGGGAAAAGCCATCCTCCTGGTCTCCTCCGAACTGCCCGAGTTGATCGGGCTCTGCGGGCGGATCCTCGTCATGCGGGGCGGGCAGGTCGTCTCGGAGATCGGTCGCCCGGACTTTAGCGAGGACGCGCTGATGCGGCGGATGACCGGGCTCGCCGCTTGATTTATTCACCATGAGCACCTTCGACAAATACGCGGCAACCCTTCACGAACGCCTCAAGGCGTCGGTGGCGACCGGTCCGGCGGGCGGCGAACTTCCGATGCAGGCCGCCCTCGACGCCTGGCGGAGCATCACCGAGGCGGCACGGCGGCAGGACAGGGCCCACTACTTTGTCGGCAACGGCGCCAGCGCGACGATGGCCAGCCACATGGCGCTCGACTGCTCGAAGAACGCCGGGATCCGCGGGCTCGCCTTCAACGATGCCGCCTACCTGACGGCGATCGGAAACGACCTGGGCGGCGACCAGACCTTCGCCGCGCCGCTGCGCTGGCACGCCCGGGCCGGGGACGTCCTCGTCGCGATTTCAAGCTCGGGCCGTTCCCCGAATATCGTTGCCGCTATAAGTGCCGCCAGGGAAAAGGGATGCAGCATCATAACCCTGACGGGGATGGGGGCGGACAACCCGTCCCGAAAGCTGGGCGACCTGAATTTCTACGTGCCCGGGAGGACGTACGGCTGCGTCGAGTCGCTCCACCAGGTCATCCTCCACTGCTGGCTGGACCAGTGCATGGGGATCAGCGAATGCGGCCCGGGGACCGGGTAAATAAAAAGGCCGCCCGAATGCGCGGGCGGCCTTGTTTTGGGGATAAACAGGCTGTCTTACTTGCGCGACACGATGGCGTAGAGGACGGCGGCGGCGATCAAGCCGACGAGGCCGTTGCTACCCAGGCTCGCGATGATCTTCGTCACGTTGCCGATCACGTCGCCGATGAACGCGACATTGCCGCCGACCAGGACCTGCAGGACTATCGCCAGCGCGAGCAGGGCGACGGCGAGCTCGGTCACTTTCTTCAGGACGCCAACTATCGAATCTAGGTATTGCATAACAATCCGTAGTTTATTTTGGGGGTTGGGGTTGAACTAACTGACACTGACTGACTAAGTAAAATTACATACCCTTTCCCCAGTCCGCACAACCAGAAAATTCGGCATTGGGGCCTGTGAGAATCCGCACTTCCGGACCGTAAATTTTGGCGGCGTGGCCCGGGGCTGCGGGCGAACCGTCCGGCAGGATCGGGTTCGCAATCACGAAGCGCGACCTTCCTATAAATTGCGCAATATCAGGAAGATCAAAATCGAGCAAAACTCCCGGAATCACCGCGTCCATGATTCCCTGGTGCAACCGGGCGCCGACAATGTCCCGGTAGGAAAGGAAGGTTCCGGCGACGAGGACTCGCGCGATTCGGGGCTCGATCGCCGCGGCAAACAGGGCGATCAATCCGGCCGTGCCTTTTCCGATCACCCCGACGCGTTGCGCGTCGACATCGGGCCTGCCGACGGCGTAGGCGAACACGGAGAGAAGGTCGAAGGCCTGCATGCCGGCAATCGTCTTTCCGACGAGGATCGCCCGCATGTCCGGATCGTAAACATCGCTGTAAACCACCAGCGGCCTCCGGGTGCGGCACTCGCCCAGCCCCCGGAGATCGGCGGCGACCACCACACTTCCCCGCCCGGCCAGTTGCTCGTAAAGCCCGCCCGGCGCGGATCCCTCCGCCTTGCCCGCCTGTCTGACCGCGACCAGCGCGGGCTTTCGCGCCGCGCCCCCGGCGGGGACGAAGACCAGGATGGGAATGCGGATGCCCGGCTCCGTCTCCAGGACCCGCCGCTCGACCCGGCAGCCCGGCCGGTCGAAGCCGCCCCGGTCCTCGACGCGGGGTAGCCCCGTTGGGGGAGACATCCGCAGCCTGCGTGCGACCAGCGCGGGCATCTGCGCGGCGCCCTCGGGCGACGCGGCCGCGCGTCGCGCATGGATCCCATCGGCGGCAGCGGCATTGCGACGCTGGACAGTCGTCGCGTCAAACGAGGTCAGCACCTGCCCGGTGGGGGTGCAATTCAGGGCTTCGATGGGCTCGATCGCCGTGTCCGGCTCCGGTTCGGAATGGCTGCAGCCCTGGAGCCACCGCTCCATCCAGGCGTAGGTGGCCTCCCGCCGCGGCTTCGACCAGCTGTGCGTGTCGTCGTGCTCGAAGTAGCCTGCCCGCTCGCCCGCCCCGAGGAGGGAGTAAACCCTCCTGACCTCCTCCATGGAGGCCCGCGTCCCGGCGATCGGGAAAAAGTCCCGCGTGGCGGCGAGCACCGTGAACGGCTTGGGTGCGAAGGCGATCGGGAAGTCCGGGAAATCCAGGCCGTCGCGCAGGAAGTTCGGGAAGTTCTGCTCGGCGTCCTGGGGTCCCAGGGCGACCCAGAGCGTCTCCCACGAGGTGATGTAGCAGCACGGTGCCGCGGCGGCCAGCCGGGGTTCCAGGACGGCGAGGTACGAGGTCTGCGTACCGCCGCCCGAATTCCCAATGACGCCGATCCTCGATCCATCCACATCCGGGCGGCCCGAAAGATAATCCACCGCGCGAATTCCGTCCCAAACCTCGTAATAGGCCATGTTGCGCCCCGTGAGCAGGCACTGGAGCCCCGACATCGTGTGCGCCTCCGGGCAACTGGACACGAGCAGGGTCCCGGTCGCCGCGTCGTAGTACTCCTTCCTCTCGCCCTCGTCGGGCGGATCGTAGGCCAGGACGACAAAGCCCCGGCGCGCGAGATTGATGAAGAGCCGCTGCCCCTCCTCGAATGCCTTTCCCTCCTCGTAATGGCCCATCGCCGCCAGGACCGCCGGGTAGGGTCCCCGGCCGCCGGCTGGGACGTACACATTCGCCGTCACATAGTTTGCCGGCTGGCTCTGGAAGACGAGCTTCTCGACCCGGTATCCCTCGCGCACGAGGGTGCCGGTGATGCGCGCCTCGAGCGGCGTCCGCTCCTCCGGGAGTCCGCCGATCGATGCCAGGATCGTCGCCCGGATCCGCCCCTGGCGTTCCGCCACGTCCGCCGGCGCGGCCAGGGACGCGATCGACGCGGCCCGCTCCCGGAGCTGCGCGCGGGCCAGGCGGGTGCAATACTCGTGAACGGTCTCGCTCAGGCCGCCACAGACCTCAAGCGGGTCACCCGACGGCGGTTTGGACTCCGGTTTCAGGGCCACAGTCGGATGGTTTCAGCGCCGTTTGCCGAGGTCAACCCAGCGCGGCCCCGAGGGCGGCAAGCTGGGGCCGGAAGCTCTCGTCAATAAGGCCGGCGCGCGTCAGCGGAAGGTCCCAGGTCACGACGCCGCCCTTGCTGTTGATGAACTTCGTGTAGCCGATCGTAAGCTCATCGGGAAAACGGACGGGGCCCTTTCCCCACCATTCGCCCATGATCGTCAGGACGTGAAGCTGGGCGCCGTTCAGGTAACGCGAATAGTTTTCCAGCCGGGAATAATCCGGGGTGTTGCCCGGGGCCACGCTCATGTCCCGCTCGATCTCCCCGGCGGTGTAGTCCTCGAACTCGGTCATCGAGTAAACCGGCGTGCGAAGCCCGTTGTTAAACGCCACCAGGGAATCCGGATTTCCCGCCTTGAGCGCCTCGGCGAAGCTCCGGTAGTTCGGAGCGTCCGGATGGCGGTAGGCGGCCGCATCGTAGGGCCCGTCAACCCACCACCCGTGCACGCGGCGCCCCCAGCGCAGGGCCCATTCCCGGACAACCCGCTCCCAGTTCCGCTGGAGGGTGGTCATCCGGTCGTCGCGCGGCGTCTCCAGCCGCTCCTTGGCCACCCGGTCGGTGGCCGGCGCCCCGCCCGGGAGGTAGACCATCAGCCGGATTCCATGGGGCTCGAAGGCCCGCGCCAGGTCGGCGATCAGGTCCCTCCGGGAACACCGGCTCGGGGAGATCCGGACGATCTCGTCATAGGCCGCGTTGGGCGACAGGTAGAAACCCGAGTTCTGGCCGATCGTGATGAAGAAATACGGGACCCGGGCCTCGGCCAGCTGCCGGGCCAGGCCGTCGACGTCAAAGGCGTCGATCCTCCGGTTCCAATCGTCGGGAGTCAGGTCGATCGGCTTGAGGTTGCTCGCCGCATCCGCGAGGTAATGGGTGAGGATGCCCCACCGGCATTTCATGAACCAGTCCGTGTTCGCCCGCTTCCAGGTGTTCGTCTGCATTTGACGGCTCCCATCAGCATTCCCCTCCCCCTCATGACAAGCCATTTCCGGCGGCATAGCCGTCGAAAGTTGCCTTTCATTTCACGGCCTTTTTTTCCATCCTGCCCCAACCCATGAAAATTTCCCACGACCTTGCGTCCGCAAACTGGACGCTCGCCGGGTACATCCCCGAGACCTGGCGCGCCTTCATCGGCACGGACACCGCCGTCCCGATCATGAGCGAGACGCAGGAGCTCCCCGCCCGGGTGCCCGCGTCCGTCCAGCAGCTCCTCCTGGAGGCCGGCCAGATCCCGGACTGGAACCGGATGATGGACAGCCGCGCCGCCGAGTGGGTCGAGAACCGGGTCTGGGTCTTCACCACCACGCTCCCCCGGTCCCGTTTCGCCGGCGGCGGCTCCCGGCGGCTCCGCTGCCTGGGCCTCGATTACTCCGGCTGGATCTGCTTCAACGGAACCCTCGCGGGCCGCTTTGAGAACGGGTTCGTCCCGCACACCTTCGACCTCTCGGCGATCCCGCTGGCCGACGAGAACACCCTGCGGATCGTCTTCGACCTGCCGCCGCGCTGGCTCGGCCAGTTCCACCACACCTCGCAGATCAAGGACTGGAAGGCCCGCTTCAACTACACCTGGGACTGGATGCCCCGCCTCGTGCAGATCGGCGTCTGGGACCAAATCAGCCTCGATGTGTCCGACGGCAATGAACTCGACGCCATGCGCTGCGCGCTCACACCCGACGGATTCACGCTCTTTGGCCGGAGCACCGGCCCGGTCGAGGTGCTTCTTGAGGACGGCGATCGCCGCCTCGTCCGGGAGACGGTGGACCCGGCCCGGCTCGCCGCGGGGGCCGCGTTCAACGGGCTTCCCGTCGAGCCGTGGTGGCCGCACGGCGAGGGCCCGCAGAAGACCTACCGGCTCACCTGCCGGCTGCCCGGTCCCGCCGGGTCAGTCCACGACGAATGGACGCGGACCGTCGGTTTCAAGAGCGTCGCCTGGAAGCCCTGCGCCGGCGCACCGGCCGCGGCCGACCCGTGGATCTGCGTGGTCAACGGGCGGCCCCTCTTTCTCCAGGGCGTGAACTGGACGCCGATCCGGCCCAATTTTGCGGACCTGAAGGCCGCCGACTACGAGCTGCGGATCCGAGCCTACGCGGAACTGGGGGTGAACGTGTTCCGGGTCTGGGGCGGGGCCTCGCTCGAGACATCAACCTTCTACGACCTCTGCGACCGGCACGGGATCATGGTCTGGCAGGAGTTTCCCTTTTCGTCCTCCGGGATCGACAACTGGCCGCCCGAGGACCCGGTGGTCATCGCGCAGACCCAGCCGATTGTCCGCTCCTACATCAGCCGCCGCCAGCACCACGCCTCGGTCCTTCTCTGGTGCGGCGGCAACGAGCTGCAGGGATCCCCGGACGGGGGCAAGGTCGGCTCGGGCAAGCCCACCCCGCGCGATCACCCGCTCCTGCGCATGATGGCCGCCGAGGCCGCGGCGCTCGACCCGGACCGGCGCTTCATCCACACCTCCGCCAGCGGTCCCCGCGAGCTCGGAATCGAGAGTGAGTTCGGCCAGGGGCTCAACTGGGACGTCCACGGGCCCTGGATGCCCGAGACGGAGGAGTACTGGAGGAAGGACGACGCGCTCTTCCGCTCCGAGGTCGGCTCCCCCGGGGCCAGCCCGATTTCCGTCCTGGAGAAATACTACGCGCCGCTCTCGCTGCTCCCGCTCGATGAGCGCAACCCGCTCTGGCGCCGCTTCTGGTTCTGGATCGACGCACCGAAGTTCCAGAAGGCGAACGGCCGCGAGCTCCGCAGCCTCGAGGAGTATGTCGCCTGGAGCCAGCAGCTTCAGTCCGAGTCGCTCCAGCGGGCCGCCCGCTCCTGCAAGGGCCGCTTCCCGGCCTGCGGCGGCCTGATCATCTGGATGGGCCACGACTGCTTCCCCTGCCCCAACAACACCGCGATCCTGGACTTCGACGGCCGCCCCAAGCCCGCAGCCCTCGCCCTCGGCGAAATCTTCCGCGCCCGGAAATAGCTCTGCCATCGGGCGATTCCCCTCCCGGGCGGCTTTGAATGCGACCCACGCCGAATCTCCCGTGGATTGATGCGCCTGGGAGCCAGGGATTGACAAACGTACGGTTTACCGTACGCTCTGTGCATGACTGCAATTCCCGTCACCAAGGCGCGGGCCATGCTTTATGAGCTGGTCAACGGTGCCGAGGCCTCGCATGAGCCAATCCAGATCACCGGCAAGCACGGCAACGCGGTGCTGATTTCCGAGAGCGACTGGCGCAGCATCCAGGAGACCCTGTACCTGCTATCCATACCGGGAATGCGCGAGTCCATCCGAAAGGGGATCAAGGAGCCGCTTTCCAAGTCATCGAAGGCACTCGCCTGGTGAGCTGGGACCTTTACTTCACCAAGCAGGCCCAAAAGGACGCCAGGAAGATTTCCTCGTCCAACCTCCGCCCGAAGGCTGAAGCCCTGCTTGAGATCATCAGGAGCAATCCCTTCCAGACCCCCCCTCCATTCGAGAAACTCGTGGGCGACCTTGAGGGTGCGTTCTCACGACGCATCAACATCCAGCATCGATTGGTTTACCAGGTCATGAAGGAGAAGAATGCAGTGAAGGTCCTGAGGATGTGGACGCATTATGAGTGATGCGCCCTTCTCCCCTGCGGAATTAACCGCGCGCAAAGCGCGGTGTGGGCGTCTAATATAAGTGACAATTCGGCCGGGGCGGCTTTTTACGGGTTGCTCCGCTGCAACGGTTTGCACAATATTGGATATGGGCACTCAGGAAAAGGTGTCGTTTGAGGAGGTCTGCCGGCGGGCGACGCTATTGCCCTGCGCGCCCCGGCTCCTTCCCCGGCTCATCAGCGCGATGAAGGAACCCGAGTCCGCAGCCGAGCGGATCGGCGAAATCATCCGGCAGGACAGCGGGCTGGCGGCGAGCACGCTTCGCCTCGCCAATTCCGCCTCCTACGGGCGCGAGATTCCGATCGCCGACCTCACCCAGGCAATCGTCGTCCTGGGCAGGAGCGAGATCTACCGGATCGCGGCGCGCGCGATGGTCGCCCGGTGGGAGGAGGCGCACCAGAAGGCGCTCCCGTGGGGTCCCGGCGCCCTCTCCCAGCACTCGCTGTCCGTCGCAGTGGCCGCGGAGGCGCTCGGCGGGCTCAGGGGCATTGACGACGTCACCACCGCCTACACCGCGGGCCTGGTCGGGGACGTCGGGCTCCTGGCGCTCGCGTTTGTGTGCTCGGACGTCTACCCGCGGGTCAGCACCCTGTCCCGAAACGGCGGCTGCCGCTGGGAGGAAGCGGAATCCCGGGTTCTTGGATTCAACAACCGGACCGTGGGCGCGGCGCTCATGCGCTCCTGGAACTTTCCGTCCGCCTTTGTCACGATGGTCGCGTTCCAGAACAACGCCGACGCGGCGCCGCCCCAGGACAGGCCCTTCATCGCCCAAATGCAGGCGGCCCGATACCTCGCCAACTCACTGGGGTCGTTCGGAACCCCGGAGGAATTCTACTTCGAGCCGCAGCAGGATTTGCTCGCCCGCCACGGCTATACCCCCGCGCTGCTCAAGGATGCGTACGAGAAGGCAAAGGCGAAGATGGAGAGAAAAGTCGGATTGATATAGGACAGCTGAAAGCAGCACCCAGAAAGTAGAAATTAGTAATTACTACTTTCCGTTCCTATAAGTCCTATTCCTTCCTCAGCGCCAGCAGCCCGGCAACGACCCTATCCCTCTCCCGCGATAGGTCGTCTATCGAGCGGCTTCCCGCCTCCTCAGCGACTCCCTTGATCAGCGCCTCGCGCAATTCCGGGGTCAGCACGGGATTTCCAAGATCGGCCCACCAGCTGGCGAAGGGGCCGGAGAGATGCTCCAGGAAGTGCCGCATCCCGCCCTTTCCGCCGCCGAGATGGAGCGTCAGGTGCGGGCCCATCACGCCCCAGCGAAGGCCCGGTCCCCAGGCGACCGCCGCGTCCACGTCGGAGACGCTGGCCGCGCCGGTGGCAACCAGGTGCACCGCCTCGCGCCAGAGCGCAGCCTGCAGCCGGTTGGCGACATGGCCCGGGACCTCCTTGCGGATGTGGATCGGCCGCTTGCCGCAGGCCGCGTAAAATTCCATGGCCCGCGCGATCGCGTCCGGCGAGGTGGCCGCGCCGCCGACCACCTCGACCAGCGGGATCAGGTAGGGCGGGTTGAAGGGATGCCCGATCACGCAGCGCCCCGGGCGGGCGCACGCGGACTGGATCGCGCTCATCTTCAGGCCGGAGGAACTCGACGCGAGCAGCGCGTCGGGCCGGGCCGCCGCATCCATCTGCGCGAAGAGCGCGGTCTTCATCTCGATCCGCTCGGGCGCGCTCTCCTGCACGAAATCCGCGCCGGCCACCGCCTCGCCAAGGTCCGCGGTGAAGCGCAGCCGCTCCCGCGACGCCGCAGGGTGCAGCCCCAGGCCGGTGAGAAGGGGCCAGACGCGGTCGACAAACGCCCGGAGCTCGGAATCGGCGCCGGGGGACGGATCGGTTGCGACGACATCGAGGCCCCGCGCCAGGAAATGCGCAGCCCATCCCGAGCCGACCAGCCCCGTCCCGACGACGGCCACGCTGCGGATAGTTGAGGGGGTTTCCATGGTAATTGAGCCGGGTCAGGCCGTCGTGAAGGCGCAGCCGGTCTTCGCGCGGACCTCGTCCAGCGCGACCCCGGGCTGCAGCTCGGTGAGGACCAGGCCGCCGCCGGGCTTCACGGTGAACACGCACAGGTCGGTGATGACGAGGCCGACCACCCCGCGGCCCGTGATCGGCAGCGTGCAACGCGGCAGGATCTTCGGGCTCCCGTCCTTAGCGCAGTGCTCCATCACGGCGACAACCCGGGAAACGCCGGCCACCAGGTCCATCGCGCCCCCGGGCCCCTTTACCATCTTCCCGGGCACCATCCAGTTGGCGATATCGCCATTCTCCGCCACCTCCATCGCACCGAGGATCGCCAGGTCGATGTGGCCGCCGCGGATCATCGCAAAGGAGTCCGAGCTCGAGAAGAACGCGGCCCCGGGAGCGGCTGAGACGGTCTGCTTCCCGGCATTGATGAGGTCGGGATCGACGGCGTCCTCCTCCGGGAACGGTCCGACCCCAAGCAGGCCGTTCTCCGACTGGAACGTCACGTTTATCCCGGGAGGAACGTGGTTGGCGACCAGGGTCGGGATGCCGATGCCCAGGTTGACATAATAGCCGTCCCGGAGCTCGCGGGCGGCGCGCCGGGCCATCAGGTCCCGGGCGGCCGACTCCTTCCTCGATGCGGCCGCCCCGCGCACCGTGCGGAATTCGATCCGCTTCTCGTAGGAGCCGCCCTGGATGATCCGGTCGACGTAGATTCCCGGCGTGTGGACCTGGTCGGGATCGAGCGCTCCCACGGGGACGAGCTCCTCGACCTCGGCCACGCAGACCCGCCCGCAGGTCGCGATCATGGGGTTGAAATTCCGCGCCGTCCTGCGGTACACGAGGTTACCGGCCGTGTCGCCCCGCCACGCCTTCACAATCGAGAGGTCCGCGCGGATACCCGGCTCGAGGACGTAGTCGGCCCCGTCGAACACCCGGGTCTCCCTGCCCGCGGCCAGCGTGGTCCCATACCCGGTGCGCGTGTAAAATCCGGGGATTCCCGCGCCGCCCGCCCTCAGGCGCTCGGCGAGCGTGCCCTGGGGGACGAGCTCCAGCTCGAGCTCGCCACTGAGGACCTGCCGCTCAAATTCCCGGTTCTCGCCGACATAGGAGGCGACCACCTTTCGGACCTGCCGGGTGCCCAGCAGCAGCCCCATCCCGAAGTCGTCCACCCCGGCGTTGTTGCCGACAATCGTCAGCCCCTTCACCCCGCTGTCCCGCAGCGCGCCGATGAGATTCTCGGGAATGCCGCAAAGACCGAATCCTCCCGCGGCGACGGTCATCCCGTCCCGGAGCAAACCGGCGAGCGCCGCGCGGGGGTCGTTGAACACCTTGCTCATGGCAGCTCGACGCACGCCGCGAGGGCCTCGCCGCCGCCGATGCACACTGCCGCCAGCCCCCGCCTGGCCCCCCGCTCCCGCATCGCGGCGATCAGCGTGACGAGGATCCGCGCGCCGCTGGCGCCGATCGGGTGCCCGAGGGAAATCGCGCCGCCGCGGACATTGAGCCGTTCGCGGGGCACGGACATCTCGGCGGCGAAGGCCATCGGCACCACGGCAAAGGCCTCGTTGACCTCCCACAGGTCGACATCCCCGGGCCGCCACCCGGCGGTCGCGAGCGCGTTTCTCGCGGCCTGGACCGGCGCGGTCGTGAACCAGAGGGGCTCCTGCCCGTGACCGGCGAAGGAGACCAGCCGGGCGATCGGCGCGAGCCCCCCTGCCGCGGCGCGCTCCGGGGTCGCCAGGACGAGCGCCGCCGCGCCGTCGGCGATCGCCGAGGCGTTCGCCGGGGTGATCGTCCCGTCCTTGCGGAACGAGGGCTTCAGGTGGGGAACCTTGTCGTAGACGACCTTGCCGGGCACCTCGTCCAACGCGACGCCGCCCGTCATCCCGGGCGTCCCGGGAAGGTCGACCGGCGTGATCTCGGCGGCGAAGCGGCCGTCCTTCTGGGCGGCGTTGGCGCGCACGAAGGACTCGATGGCATAGGCGTCCTGCTGCTCCCTGGAAAAATGATAGCGCGCCGCGCAAACCTCCGCGCACTCGCCCATGGAGACATCCCCGTACGGATCCCACAGGCCGTCGGCGATCATCGAGTCGACGACCTGCTGGTGGCCCAGCCGGTACCCTTCCCTCGCCTTGGGCAGGAGGTAGGGGGCGAGGCTCATACTCTCCATTCCGCCCGCGACGGCGAGGGTCCCGTCGCCCGCCGCAAGGAGCCGGGACGCATCCATGACCGCCTGCATTCCCGAGCCACATACCTTGTTCACCGTGACCGTGCGCACCGACTGGGGGAGCCCTGCGGCCAAGGCGGCCCGCCGGGCCGGCGCCTGGCCCTGCCCGGCCTGGAGAACGCTGCCCATGATCGCATCCGAGACGCCCTCAAGGTCGACCCGGGCGGCCTGAAGGGCGCCGCGGATCGCAGCGGCGCCGAGGCTCCACGCCGGCACCCGGGACAGCGCTCCCTGAAACGAGCCCAGCGGCGTGCGCGTTGCTGAGAGGACGACGATGCCGGGCATGCACCCCAGCAATGGCGAATGACGCGTGCCGAGTAAAGTGAGATAACCTCAGCGGGTCCGGCGGATGCCCACGAGGGCGCGGTGCAGGTTCGCGAGCGTCACCGGCTTGGCCAGGAACTGGTTCATCCCGGCCGCCAGGCATCGCCTCTGCTCATCGGGCATCGCCGCAGCCGTGAGCGCGACAACCGGGACCGCCGAGGCCCTCCGGCGCAGCGGGTCCGCGTCGCCCGACCACCCGCGAATCCGGCGGGTCGTCTCCCAGCCGTCGAGGACGGGCATGTGGCAATCCATGAGGATCGCATCGGGAAGCGGCCCCGCCACCAGCGCGGCGAGCGCCTTTTCCCCGTCTCCTGCAACCGTGTAGGGGCAGCCCAGGTGCTGGAGCTGCGCCCCAAGGATCTTCTGGTTCATCAGGTTGTCCTCCACCACGAGGACGTTGAGGCCCAGCGGGACGTCCAGCGACGCGGCGGGACCGCGCGAGTCGGGCTGCCGGTCGATGCGCCGGAAGGGCACCGTGAAGTGAAAGGACGATCCGGTGCCGACGCTGCTCTCGACCTCCAGGCGCCCGCCCATCATGCAGACAAGCCGGGCGCTGATCGCGAGCCCCAGGCCGGTCCCTCCAAACCGCCGGGTCGTCGACGTGTCGGCCTGCGTGAAGCGCTCGAAGATCCGGTCCAGCGTCGCCTCGTCCATGCCGATTCCCGTGTCCCGGACCTCCACCCGGAGCTGGATGGGATCGGCGTCGGGCTCCGGCGAGCCGACCGACACGGTCACGCGGCCGCCCGGCGGCGTGAACTTGATCGCATTGGAGACAAGATTGAGGAGAACCTGCCGGAACCGGTAGCTGTCCCCCTCCATGAAGCGCGGCAGGCCCGGCCCAAGCACCGTCTCGACGCGCACGCGGCCCTGCGCGGCCTTCGATCCGACCAGCTCGGTCATGCCGCCGATCGTCGGCTCCAGCTCGAAGGGGTGCACCTCGAGCTCGAGCTGCCCGGCCTCGATCTTGGAAAAGTCGAGGATGTCGCTGAGCACCCGCATCAGCAGGTCGCCCGACTCGGCGATCAGCCGCACGTGGCTCGCGGCCTCCGGGGAGAGGTCGCCGCGGTGGACGAGCAGGTCGGAGGAGGCGATGATCCCGTTGAGCGGCGTCCGGATCTCGTGGCTCATGTTCGCAAGGAACTCGCTCTTGGCCAGCGAGGCCTCGGTCGCGCGGCGGCTGGCCGCCTCAAGGTCCCGGGTCCGCTCCGACACCAGGTGCCCGAGCCGCCCGTTCATGAGGCGCGTCTCCCGCAGCGACTCCTCGCTGCGGCGGTGGGCCGACTCGATCATCCGCACAACCGACATCCCGAGGAGGAAGACAAACCCGAGGGCCAGCAGGCCGTCCGGCAGCAGCGTGGCGCCGGCAAACGCGACGATCCCCGAGGTCTCCCCGGCCCGGAGCGCGACCTGGTGGAGCCCCACCATGCACGCGACAATGAAGGCAAAGACCCCGGCCGCCACCACCCGCGACGAGAAGAGGATCGCCACCAGCAGCATCACGACGTCCAGCGCGAACATCTGGATGGCGATGCCGAGGGGCTCCGCATACGCCCCGGACTTGAACACGAGGATGCTCGCGCTCACGAGGATCGCGCCCACCAGTCCACTCGCCGCGATCTCCAGCCGGCCCCTGAGGAGAAGCCGCAGGGACAGAAGCGCCGCGATCTCCATCACCAGGTTGAGCGCGATCCGCCGGAGCAGCTCGGGGGGCTGGACCAGGAGGATCTTGGCGATGTTGAGCGGGACGAAGGCGGCGATCGCCACGTCGAACCCGGCCAGGAGCCGCGCCTTCAGGCCGACGAAAAGCGGCCGGTCGCTGTAGGCGGCGTCCAGCCGGGCCAGCAGGGATTGCACGATCCGCTTCATGGTCGGGCGCAGCGCCCTCAGGTCAGCTCGTTTTGTAGAAACTCGAGCGACTCCCCGTTCGGGCCCTCGCAGAATGAAATCCGGACCGGGACCTCGCCGATCCCGTTGGTCGAACTGATGGCAATGCTCTTCGGCTCGACGGTGATCCGGTAGCCAGCCGACCGCACGCGCTCGGTCACCTCGTCGATGCGGCTCGTGCGCAGGGCGAAGTGGTGCAGCGACCCGTTGGGGGCCGGGACATAGCCAAGGTCCTCAAACACCTCCACATAGTTCCCGTCGCCCCCGTCGAGCATCACGGCGCGCTGGGGCGCCTCGCCCCAGGCAAGCTTGGGGGAGAACCCGAGCACCTCGCGGTAGAATCGCATCGTGCGATCCCAATCGCGGGTTTTCATGCAGATGTGGTGCAGGCCGCCGCGGCCGAGAATGGGATTGGTCATGCTTTCGCAGCCTAATGCGTTCGCCCCCGTCCGCAAGCCAGTCCGCATCAGCCCTTGAGGGCCCCGGCCGAGAGCCCGCGGACAAAGAGCCGCATCGTGAAAAGGAAGAGGACGATCAGCGGGATCGACGCGACGAAATAGGCCGCCATGATCTCGCCCCACTGCTTCACGTACTCGCCGTCCAGGTAGATCAGGCCGACGCCCACCGTGAACAGCCCGGGGTCGCGCAGGACGATGAAGGGCATGAGAAAGTCGTTCCATATCCCCAGGAAGGAGAGGATCGCCAGCGTGCCGATGATCGGGCCGGACATCGGAATGACGATGGTGAGGACCTGCTGGAGGTGGGAGGCCCCGTCGATCTCGGCCGCCTCGAAGAGGTCGCGGGGAAGGTCGTCGATGAAGTTGCGCAGGACGAAGATGTTGAAGACCTGGCCGCCTGCGACGCCGAGGAGGATCAGCGCCCAGAGCGTGTTGAGCATCTTGAGCGACTTGAGGACCATGAAGAGCGGCGTGATGTTGACGACCGAGGGCATCAGCATGAGGGCGAGGAAGCCCGCCCAGAGGATGCCGCTGAAGGGCATCCGGTGGCGCGAGAAGAAGTAGGCCCCGAGGATCGCCAGGAAGAGCGAGCAGAACGTGCCCGTGACGGCGACGAACACGGTGTTGGCGATGTACGGGACGATCAGGTGGAAGGCGTAGGTCCAATTCTCCCAGTGCCACTCCGTGGGGCTGGTGGGAAGCCACGGGTTGCGGTAGAACGTCGCGGTGTCCTTCATGCTCACCTCGATCATCATGTAGATCGGCAGGAGCGCGATCAGCACGAAGAACAGGATGAGCACGTGCTTGGACCCGTCGCGGCGCAGCGTGCTGAGGCGGACGGCGGGGTCCCTCATTTTTCGATCCGCACGTAGCGGTTGTTGACGAAGGTGAGAAGCAGGATGAAGGCGAAGAGGATCATGCCGATCGCGCAGGCGTAGCCGAATTCCCCGTTGAAGAAGGCGCGGTTGTACATCCAAAGCCCGGGCACCATGCCCCGGCCGTCGGGCCCGCCGAACAGGTCGAGCATCTCAAGCTGGAGGCCGTAGCCGCCGACCGTGCCGATGATGAGCAGCACCAGGTTGAGCCGGATCTGGGTGAGGATGAGCGGCAGCTCGATGTAGAAAAACTTCCGGAAGGGCCCCACCCCGTCGAGCTCGGCCGCCTCGTAGATGTCCAGCCCGATCGACTGCAGCCCGGCAAGGAACATCAGCACGCTGATCGCGCCGATCCAGGGGAAGCCCCAGATGAAGAGCGAGGGCAGGATCAGCTTCGGCTGGGAAAGCCAGCCGATCGGCGAGCCGGCGAAGAAGACGCCCCAGCCGAAGAAGTGGTCGAGCGAGACGAGCGCGTCCTTGGCGCCCGTGAAGTCCAGGAGGCTGTTGAGCAGCCCGATGTTCGGATCGAGGAAGAACTTCCAGATGAAAAGGGTGACCAGCGTGGGTACGATCATCGGCACGACCAGCATCACGCGGTAGAGGTACTGCCAGCGCTCGCTGCGCAGCCGGTGGATCAGGACGGCGAGCAGGATCGAGGGTATCATCTGGAACAGGTTGAACACGACCAGGATGCTGACCGTCCCGAAGGAGCGCAGCAGCACCTTGTCCTGGAAGGCGCGGCGGAAATTATCCAGCCCGACCCAGTGCCGCGTCTCGCCGCCGGCCCACTGGAAGAAACTGTGGTAGATCGCGCTGGCCGCCGGGTAATAGACAAACCCCATGATCACGGCCAGGGAGGGCACGATGAAAAAATACAGCTTCCATTCGCGAAGCAGTTTTTGGCGGGATAACGGGGCAGCCATGAAACGCGCCCCTGTTATCAACCCTCCCCGGCGGCGAGCGCAAGCCCAAGAGAATATTTGTGCGAAAGCGTGCTCACTCGACTCCGGCGGGCAAAGGGGTTCTCATCGGCGATCCACGATGAAGTTTCCGTTCAAAGCCGCCGGCCTCGCCATCTTCGGTGCCGCCTACGCACTCTCGGCCCTCACGGTCATAAGGCACCACGAGGCGGCGGAGGACCCCCGGCGGGTCACCATCCGGATCGCCCAGTGGCAGCTGGAGAGCGGGGTCCGCGAGGCCCTGAACGCGATCATCAGGCGCTACGAGGAGGTCAACCCGCGCGTCCACGTGGTCCAGATCGCCGTCCCCGGGGGGCCGATCTACGTGTCCTGGGTCCTCACCCAGATGGCCGGCGGCACCGCCCCGGACCTCGTCGAGTACACCTACACCGCGCCGGACGTCGGGCGCAATTTTCAGCCCCTGACCGCGGAGGTGCTCCAGCCCAACCCCTACAACAAGGGGACCGCGCTGGAGGGCGTCCCGTGGCGCGACACGATCGTCGACGACATGGTCGGCCTGGACTGCTACAACCCGAAGCTCAACGGCTACTACGGGATCCCGCTCAACACGAACGCGTCCCGCATCATCTTCAACAAGCCGCTGCTCAGGGAGATCACCGGCAGCGACACGCCGCCGGCGACCTACCGGGACCTGGTGCGGATCTGCGGCCAGATCCGCGCCTATGCCGCCGCCCGCCACCTGAACATGGCGCCGATCGCCAACTCCCACGACACCTACGAGTACCTCAGCTGGATGATCATGATGGCGATGACCAATCCGCTCTCCGAGCAGCTCGACTTCCAGCACCGCCTCAAGATCGAGCCCAACGACATCGGGATGTCCTACCTGAGGGGTGAATGGAGCTACGACTCGCCCGCCCTCGTCGCCGCCCTCGGCGAGCTGCGCGAGTACGGACTGATGTGCTCGCCGGGATTCTGGCAGCGGGAGCGCGACACCGCCGTGACCGACTTCGTGACCTCGCACACCGTCATGATCGTCGCCCCGAGCTGGGAGGCGACGAACCTGCTGAGCCTCTGCCCCTTCGGAATCGGCGCCTTCCAGTTCCCCTACCCCCGGGAGGACGACCCGGTCTACGGCCGTTTCGCCAAGGGCCCCTTCAGCGACGGCCAGCTCATGGCCGGGATGCCGATCTACCTGAGCCGCAGCACGCGGCACCGGGCCGAGGCGGTCGACTTCCTGCGCTTCATGAGCAGCCAGGCCGGGAGCACGATCTTCACCCAGGTCAGCAACTGGCCGCCGGCGACGGTCGGGGTGAAGCCCTCGGAGTTCGCGTCCAATTTCAAGTTCAACAGCGAGGGGTACACCTGGTACGGCGACTTCCTCCTGCCCACCGAGGACGCGGACACGCAGGAGTTCATCCAGACGCGCACCGCCGCCCTCTGGGGCGCCGGCAGCAGCGTCGCGCTCTTCCGCAAGGAGCTGCGCGAGGGGGTCGGCGACTCGATTCGCGGCGACTTCCGGCACGATATCGCCTCCGGCCTGGACAACCTGCGGCAGCAGGACACGGTCGCCGCCGCCCGTCACGAGCTGGCGGCGGCCGACGGCCGCCCCGACGAGCTCCTCGACCTGGTGACGCCCCGGCTGGAGGCCCGGGTTTACCAGGCCCGCGTGGTCCTCGGCGATGCGCCGGAAGCGCCGGCACCGGCCGCCGGCGCCACCCCGGCCGCCGCGCCGCCGTCGCCCGAGGGGGACCGCCGGGCCCTGGCCGCCGACCTGGCGGCCGGCTGGCGGGCGCTCGCCGACTACCATGCGGAGACGGCCATTCCCAGCTTCGACCGCGCGATCGGCTCGCCCGACCCGGCGGTCGCGCGGGAGGGGCGGTTCGGCCGGGCCGTTGCGCTGCTCGACAGGCAGCCGGTTGGCGCCGCGCAGATCGAGGAGTCGCGCGCCACCATGGAATCGCTCGCCGACAGCGGAGCGGACGACGCCGCCCAGGGCGCGCGTTTCTTCCTGGCCCGGATCGCGCAGCATCACGCGCCCGTCCCGGACAACGCCACGGCGGCCGCCCAGTACCGGCGGCTGATCGCCGAGCACGGCGGCTCCGTGTGGGCGCAGACCGCCCTTCCCCGCCTCGCGCTCATGGAAATCTACGCCTCGGACCCGGCGGAGCCGCCCGCCGCGCGGATTGCGCGCGCGGGCAAGCTGCTCCCGCTCGCGCAAAATCCCGCCAGCCGCTGCGCGCTGGACCTGGCGATCGCCAACGCGACCTTCTTCTACCGGCTGCCCGACGTCGGGGTCCTGCCCCACCTCCTCGCCGCCGAGCGCTCGGGCCGGGTTGAGCGGATGGAGCGCATGGAGGTGCTTGTCCAGATCGCCGAGCTTTCCCGCCTGGCCGGCAATACCGCGCAGGCCGCCGCGTACTACCGGACCTTCCTGAGGGAAAACCCGGTGGACTGCCGCTGCTACATGGTCCGCCAACGCCTCGCCGCCCTGGGAAAGGGCGCCTAGCCCGAATATTTCATGAAGCACAGGCGAATCTCGTCCAAATTCCGGGCATAAAAACCCTCATGCTCCCTCTATGGCCTCACGAGGCCACCTTCGGTCGCCTTCGGGCTTTTCTGCTCCGGAATTTTGACGCTCTTCATCCTGTGTTCATGAAATATCCGGGCTAGCCCCTGCAGGCGGATCGCTGTAGCCGGGGTCCGAGACCCCGGTGCTTGGGTCCTATTTCCGAT
>CAITEC010000084.1 GCA_903891325.1 uncultured Opitutaceae bacterium | reverse complement strand
GCTTCGTCGGGTTGGAGTCCAGGTCGACCATGTTGCCGGCCTCCTTGGCGGCCTGCGTCCCCGTGTTCATGGCCACCCCGACATCGGCCTGCGCCAGGGCGGGAGCGTCGTTGGTGCCGTCGCCGGTCATGGCCACGAGGTGTCCCCCGGCCTGCTCGTCCCTGATCCGGGCGAGCTTCATCTCCGGGGTGGCCTGGGCGAGAAAATCGTCCACGCCGGCCTCCGCCGCTATCGCGGCGGCCGTCAGCGCATTGTCGCCGGTGATCATGACGGTCCGGATGCCCATGGCCCGAAGCTGCGCGAAGCGCTCCTTGATGCCGCCCTTGACGACGTCCTTGAGGTGGATGACGCCCAGGACTTCGCGCGCCTCGGCGACCACGAGGGGGGTTCCGCCCTGGCGCGCGATCCGGTCCACGGCATCGCTTACCGCCGCGGGATGCGACCCCCCGCCGGACTCCACCCACGCCTTCACGCTGGCGGCGGCGCCCTTTCGGATCGAGCGGGCCGGGTGATCGGCCGTCGCGCCGATATCAACCCCGCTCATCCGGGTCTGGGCGGTGAAGGCGACAAATGAAGCCTGGGACGGCTCGAGGTCGCGCGCCCTGAGGTTGTACCGCTCCTTGGCGAACACGACGATCGAGCGACCCTCCGGGGTCTCGTCGGCCAGGGACGCAAGCTGGGCCGCCTCCGCGAGCCGTTCAATCGAGACACCCGGCGCCGGCACAAACTCGGAGGCCATCCGGTTCCCGAGGGTGATCGTCCCGGTCTTGTCGAGCAGCAGCACGTCGATGTCGCCGGCCGCCTCCACCGCCCGGCCGCTCATGGCCAGGACGTTGCGTCGCAGGAGCCGGTCCATTCCCGCAATCCCGATCGCACTGAGGAGTCCGCCGATCGTCGTGGGGATCAGGCAGACCAGGAGGGCGATCAGCGCGGTGAGCGAGAATGCAACCCCGGCGTAGACGCCGAAGGGCTTGAGGGTGATGATGACCAGCAGAAAGATGAAGGTGAGGGCGGAGAGCAGGATCGTGAGCGCGATCTCATTGGGCGTCTTCTGCCGCGAGGCGCCCTCCACCAGGCTGATCATGTGGTCGAGGAATCCCTCGCCCGGATTGGCCGTGATCCGGATCGTGAGCTGGTCGGAAAGGACGCCCGTGCCGCCCGTCACCGCGCTGCGGTCCCCGCCCGCCTCCCGGATAACCGGGGCGGACTCCCCGGTGATGGCCGACTCGTCGACCGACGCGGCCCCCTCGATCACCTCGCCATCGCCGGGAATCACGCTGCCCGCCGGGACAAAGACAATGTCGTCCTTCCTGAGGACCGACGCGTCGACCTCCTCGAAGGTCCCGTCCTTGAGCCGGCGTCGCGCCATGAGCGCCTTCCGCGACGCGCGCAGCGCCCGGGCCTGCGCCTTGCCGCGACCCTCCGCCACCGCCTCGGCGAAATTGGCGAAGACGACCGTGAAGAAAAGCCAGAGCGCCACCTGCAGGACGTAGCCGACGGGCTCCTTCGACACGAACACCTGCCAGAAGGTGAGGAGGGAGCCGACCAGCGTGACAAACATGACCGGGTTCGACACCTGGTGCCGCGGGTCGAGCTTCCTGAGGGAATCGACGACCGCCTTGGTCATGATAGCCCGGTCGAAAAGGGATACGGCTTTGGTGCTCATGTTAAGACAGGGTCCCCGCGTTCATGAGGAAGTGCTCGATGACCGGCCCGAGGGCGAGGGCGGGCAGGAAGGTGAGGGCCCCGACCAGAAGGACCGTGCCGATCAGCAGGACCACGAAGGTGAGTCCCTCGACGCGGAACGTGCCCGCGCTAATCGGGATAAGCCGCTTGCCGGCCAGGTTGCCCGCCAGCGCCAGGATCGGGACAATCATAAGGAAGCGGCCGATGAGCATCGCCAGGGCCAGGGTGGTATTCCAGTGCGGATTGCCGTCGGCCGGGTTCCCGGTGAGGCCGCCGAACGCGCTGCCGTTGTTCCCGACGCAGGAGCTGAAGGCGTAGAGGATTTCGCTGAATCCGTGGGGCCCGCTGTTGCCCAGCCCCGCGAGGCCCCAGTCGGAGACGCACGCCCAGGCCGTGAAGCCCAGGATCGTGGTCGACAGGACCATGAGGACGAGCATCACCAGCTTGACGTCATAGGACTCTATTTTCTTGCCCAGGTACTCAGGGGTTCGCCCGACCATCAGGCCGGCGATGAAGACGGCCAGCACGACAAAGATCAGCATGCCGTAAAGGCCGGCGCCGACTCCGCCGAAGATGACCTCGCCGGTCTCAATATTGAAGAGGGGCACCAGCCCGCCCAGCGGGGTGAAGGAGTCGTGCATCGCGTTCACCGCGCCGCACGAGGCATCCGTGGTCACCGTCGCAAAGAGGGCCGAGTTGAAGATTCCGAACCGGACCTCCTTTCCCTCCATGTTCCCGTCCGCAGCCGCCACGCCCATTGCCTGGTGGATCGGGTTTCCGGCGGCCTCCGACTTCCAGGAGACGAGGACCCCCGCCACGAACATGATGAACATCGCCGCCCACACCGCCCATCCGTGGCGCTGGTTGCCGACACTGCGGCCCAGATAGTAGGTCAGGGCGCTGGGAATGGCGAAGATCGCCAGCATCTGGAGGAAATTGGAGAGCGGGGTGGGATTCTCAAAGGGGTGGGCCGCGTTTGCGTTCGTGTACCCGCCGCCATTTGTGCCGAGCATCTTGATCGCGACCTGCGAGGCCATCGGCCCCTGGACAATCGTCTGCGAGTCCACGGTCTGGGCCACCATGACCGGCCTGCCGTCCGGCGTGCTCACCGGCTTGCCCGCGTCATCGGTCTTCTGGACCGAGGTTACATAGGGTTCCAGGGTCTTCGCGACGGTGTACGGCTTGAAGTTCTGGATCATGCCCTGGGAGACCAGTGCCAGCGCAAGGACCAGGCAGATCGGCGCCAGCAGGTAGTAGGTGACCCGGACCGTATCCACCCAGAAATTGCCCACCGTCTTCGCGCTCTGCCGGGCGATGCCCCGGACCAGGGCCGCGGCGACGGCGATGCCCACGGCCGCGGAGGTGAAATTGTGCAGCGCCAGGGCGGCCATCTGCGAGAAGTACGACATGGTCGATTCCCCGCCGTAGTTCTGCCAGTTGGTGTTGGTCGTGAAGCTGGCCGCCGTATTGAAGGCGAGCTGGGGCGTCAGGCCGGGGAACTTCTGGGGATTGAGGAGCCCCTGGAGCGGGATCCTGTCCTGGAACCGGAGCACCAGGTAGGTGAAGAGCATGCCGGCGAGGCTGAAGAGGAGCATCGAGACCGTGTACCCGACCCAATCCTGCTCCCGCTCCGGGTTGATGCCCGACAGCCGGTAGGTCAGGCGCTCGATCGGCTTGAGCAGGGGATCGAGCCAGGTGCGCCCGCGGGCATCGAGCACGCGGACCAGGTACACCCCGAGGGGCTTCGTGATGAGAAGCAGGGCCCCGACGTACAGGGCAAACTGGAGCCAGCCGTTCATGGAGTTCATGGTGCGGCCCTCAGAATTTCTCCGGCTTGAGGACGGCGATCACCAGGTAGACGAGGCAGGCCAGCGCGACGAGGGCTACAAAGTTGTCTTGCATGGGGGGGATTGCAGGGTTCTTGCTCCGCAAATCAGCGAATGCCCCTGCAAAAGTGGATGTACGCTATGGAAACGGCAAAAAAACCGACGCTGAGAAGGATGAAAGCGATGTCTTGCATGAGAGACACGTTATCGTCCCGTCGGAAATGGCCAAATAAATTGCCCCCCCGAAAGCATCAATAATACGTAAACCCGCGCCCAATTAGCCGCCATTTCGCACCGAAGACATAATTTTTGCGTTAACAAGCGCCACTCCGGCGCAGTGGCCCACGCCCCATCCCGCTTAACATGACTCCCGGAGAAACCGACAATTCGCGACGCGTCGGCGGCCTGAGGCTTGCGCTCATCGCTGCGTCCTGCGCCGCCGTGATCGCGATCCTCTCCTCCATCGCGGTCCTCGTCGGGCGGACCCTGGAGGCCGATCCCGATCCGGCGCATGCCAATTACAACCTGCTCCTCCAGGGATTCGAGTCCGGCCATCTCAACCTGCTCAAGGAGGTTCCCGCCGGTTTTGCGCGCCTTCCCGATCCCTATGACCCGGTCGCCAACGGACCCTACCGTTTCCACCCCTACAGGCTCCATGACATGAGCTACTACCGGGGAAAATTCTATCTCTACTTCGGGGCTACGCCCGTGCTGCTCGCCTATTGGCCCTGGAAGGCGCTGACCGGGCATTTCCTCGGCAACGAGGGTGCCGCCATCGGCTTCGCCGCAATCGGATTCCTCGCCGCCACGGGAATCCTGCTGATGACCTGGCGGCGTTTCTTTCCAGCCACCGGCGCGGGCGTCGTCGCCGCCTGCGCCCTTGCGCTCGGCCTGGCCGACGGGGTTCCCGTGCTCCTCCAACGCCCGGGCGTCTGCGAAATCCCGATCTGCTGCGCACACGCCCTGGTCATGCTCGCGATCCTGGCGATTCTCCTGTCGATCCTCGTGCCGGCGCGGCGCGGCGCCTGGCTCGCCGCAGCAAGCCTTGTCTACGGCCTGGCCGTGGCCTCCCGGCCCTCACTGCTC
This sequence comes from uncultured Opitutaceae bacterium, assembly GCA_903891325.1. Taxonomy (GTDB): domain Bacteria; phylum Verrucomicrobiota; class Verrucomicrobiia; order Opitutales; family Opitutaceae; genus Palsa-1447. Next base: position 37,884 of record CAITEC010000084.1, on the reverse strand, counting down.
TTCGGCGCGGTCATCCTCGCCGTTCCGCTTGCGCTTCAACCGTTCTCGCCCGGCGCGGGGGGGAGGCAACGCCTGGCGGCTGCGGCGGTCATTCCCATCTCGCTGGTTATCGCCGGAATGCTCGCCTACAACGTGCTTCGATTCGGCAGTCCGCTGGAATTCGGCCAGCATTACCAGCTTCTGGTTGGCAGCTACCGGGGCGCCGAGCCGACCTTCAGCCTCCGCTACCTGCTCTACAACCTGCGGGTCAATTTCATCGAGCCGGTCCACCTGGCCGGACGATTCCCCTTTGTCGCCGACATTTCGGCCGGGCCGATGCCCCGGGGCCACGCCGCGATCGAGAGCCCCTTCGGCGTCCTCGTCAATACCCCCGTCACCTTGCTGGCACTCGCCGCTCCGCTGGGCATCCGCGCGCTTCTCCCCACGGACCGCCCAGGGCTCCGTGGATTGACCTGGGCCGCGGCGCTCGCCTTCGCCGTGCCGGCCCTGACGCTCTGCCTCTTCTGGGGGGCGTGCTCCCGCTACGAGGTCGACTTCCTTCCCCCCCTCGTGCTTCTCGCCGTGCTCGGGATCCTCGGGCTGGAGTCAGCCCTCGCCGAAAGGCCCGCCGCCCGCCGGATCACGCGCACCGGGTGGGGCTGCCTCCTGGCAATTTCGATCGCGTTTAATTTGTGCGCGAGCCTGCAGCATTATCCCGAGCAGTCCTTCGAGCACGGCCGCCTCATGCTGGAGGAGGGGCGGCTCCCGGAGGCGATAGCCGACAATACGGAGGCCCTGCGTTTCCAGCCGAAATACACCTCGGCCCGCGACAACCTCGGCGTAGCCCTGGCGCGCTCCGGTCGGGCGGACCAGGCCGTCGCGCAGTTCAGGCTGGCCCTCGCTCTCGATTCCAAGGGCGATTCGATCACCTGCTACAACCTCGCCCTGTTCCTCGCGCAGCGGGGCGAAACCCGCGAGCCGATCGAGCTCCTCCGGCGCGCGCTCACCCTCGATCCGAAATTTACCCCGGCCGCCGCCGCCCTCCGCCGGCTGGAAGGGATATCGGCGGCCGCCACGCCGGTCAAATAGGGGGCGATTTGCCGTAGGCGCCCACGGCAGCCTTCATCAGCGTGTTTCGCACGATCTTCCGCTTCGACTCCGGATAGTTCTCCTGCTGGACGAGCCACACGGTGATCAAGTTCCTCGGGCGATTGATCCACATGTTCGTGTTGTACGCACCGCCCGCCCCGAAGCTTCCCAGGTTCACCGGGTCGTTCGCGCGGGACACCTTCCGCCGGGTCAGCCAGCCGAAGCCGTAGCCGTAGTCCATGGTGTTGTCCATCGGGAGCTGCCCAATCTGGGTTGCGGTCATCATGTCGACGGCCGAACGGGAGAGATAGCGACGGCCGCCGTAACTGCCTTCGTGGTAGATCATCCGGCAGAAACGGTAGATATCGTCCGCGGTCGAAAAGAGCCCGCCCGCCGGGCTGATGCCGCGCAAGGGGTTGTCAAGCGGACTGCTGAGCTGGTCGATCGGCAGCTCGGCCAGCCCGCTGGGCCCCGGATCCGGTCCATAGGACTTGGCCAGGCGCGCAATTTGCCCGGCGTCGGGGTGGAAGGTCGTGTCCTTCATCCCCAGCGGCCCGAGGATCCTCTCCCGCAGAAACACGTCGAACGGGACGCCGCTCACCACCTCAACGATCCTGCCGGCCGTGTTGATCCCCTCGTTGCTGTAATCATAGCGCTGTCCTGCGGGAAAAGTCAGGGGCAACAGCGGGTAGGTCATCACGTTCTCCCGCAGCGAGAGAAGGTCGATGTGCTCCTCCTCCAGAGGTGTCCGGTGTCCCAGGCCGCTGGTGTGGGTGAGAATGTCCCGGATCGTGATCGGGTGGGGCGGCTTTCGGAGGAGCACGTGATCGGCATCCCGCTCGACCACGAGCATCTGCACTCCGAACTCGGGGAGATACTTGGCCACCGGGTCGTCGATCCTGATCTTGCCCTCGTCGACGAGCATCATCACCGCGGTGCCCGTGAAAGCCTTGGACATCGAGGCGATCCAGAAAAGCGAGTCCGGCGTCATCGGCCGGCGGGCCGCGATGTCGGCATAGCCGGCGGTCTCGACTTGGATCACATTGTCGCCGGAGCCGACCAGCGCGACCACGCCGGAAACCAGGTGCGCATCGACCAGTTTTTGCGCCGCCGCATGAAGGGGAGAGGCGTCGGGCGCACCCGCCGCGCCCGTGGGAAGAATGGGCATGAGGGACATGAGAAAAACGATCGCGTGCCGGGAGTAGGGCGGGACTCGCATTTGGGGCAGGGCAGAGTGTCCCCGGGAGGCAGATCCGTGCAAGACACAATCAGCCAGTATAGATCGATCTGTCCCAGGGATGCCTTACCGAAATCTCTCCGCGAGCGACTCGTCGGTGAGCGTGCGCAGGAAGGCGACGAGCGCCTTCTGGTCGGTGGCGCCAAGGTGCATCCCTTCAGCGGGGTGCTTGGCGAGGTTGGGGTCCAGGTTCGGGCCGCGGCGGACGCCGTGGTCGTAGTGGGCGACAACGTCGTCGAGCGTCGCGAAACGGCCGTCGTGCATGTAGGGAGCGGTCAGCGCCACGTTGCGAAGAGAGGGGGTCTTGAACCGGCCCGCATCGTAGGACTGGCCCGTCACCCCGCCTCGTCCAGGGTCTGCGGACCGCATTTCGAGACCGTTGCTTCGGTATTCGTAGTCGCTGAAGAGCGCGCCGCCGTGGCAGTGGAAGCAGTCGGCGCCCCGCCGGCCCCGGGCTGGATCGTATTCGGTCACGAAGAGCCTGAACCCGCGCCGCTCCTCCGGGGTGAGAACGGCCTGCCCGCGGGCGGCCCTGTCGAACCGGGAGTCCGCGGAGACGATCGTCAGGAGGTATTGTTCAAGCGCGAGCCCGATGCGAACCGCGGTCACCTCGTCGGTTCCAAAGGCGGCCTCGAACCGGGTCCGGACATCCGGATCCCGAGACAGGGCGGCGACAACGGTGGGCAGGTTGGCGTTCATCTCCAGGGGACCGGTCATCGCAGAGAGCGCCTGGTCCCGGACGCGGGGCTTGCCCCCGTCCCAGGTATAGGCGGGGCTCCACGCCAGGTTGAAAAGCGGCATCCCGTTGCGCTTTCCCGGCTTCCCCGCAACACCCAGGCTGAGGGCGACGGAGTCGCTGAAGGCGTGATCGGGCGCGTGGCAGGAGGCGCAGGACTGGCCGCCCCCGGTTGAAAGCCGGCGGTCGGTGAAGAGCCGCCGGCCGAGGGCAACGCCTTCAACGGTCAGGGGATTGTCCGAGGGGAGCGCCGGTTGCGGAAATCCCGGTGGTACCCGGAAGGCCAATGCAGTCCCCGCACGGGGCAGGGCCGGACCCGCAGCTCCGGGCTCGCCGGTCTCCACCGCCGTGGACTCCGCCTGGAGCCAGAAAACCGCGCGACCCACCGCGGCGCCAAGCCGCGGGGCCAGCTTGTCGCCGTCGCCCGAGTGCGTGCTCTCGCTCCCGTCGTCCACCGACAGTCGCTGCGCGGCAACAATCCGGTCCAGGTCGACCGCAAATGAGACCTTCATCGGCCCTGCAACCGTGAAAAAGGAGATGAACCGCAGCGGCATGACGCGGGCATCCGTGGCAAGGTGATAGGAGAAGCCCTGCTCGTCGCCGGGTTCGCCGGCCGATTCCCGCCACCGTCCCTCAAGCGCGAGGAAGACGTAGCCCCCCTGCCAGTCCCAGCGCAGGTGATCGACGATCGGATTCAACGGATGCCCCGCCGGCCACATCCCCGGGTCGGAGTGGTTGACCGCGGGGGGAAGCCCGATCGAATACGACAGGCCGGTGTAGTCGCCGGGCGGCACTCCCCCAAGGACAAAGCCCGCCCGGCCCGCCGACAGGTCGATCAGCCCGTACTGCCCGTCCAGCCGTACGGTCGCCCCGTCCGCGCGCTGAAGGACGAAACCGGAAAGGAGGGCGGCGAGCCGGGTAAAGCGGATTGCCTGGCCATGGTCGTTCATCACTGCGGGCGAGGGGATAGCGATCGGCTGCCCATGCCAGCGAGGCGTGAAAAACAGCGAGATGTCCGCTGCGGACACCGGGGGGACGATCATCGACAGGCAGGCTGCGACGGGGATTGCCCACGGCAGTCGCGACCATCTAGGCTTCGCCGATTGATGAGCTCCCCGGCCCAAGACCTCGGCGGAACCCGCCTGCTGATGATCGACGACGACAGGAAGCTGTGCCGGCTTGTCGCGGACTACCTCGGCCCGCTCGGCTATCGGGTGACCGCGGCGCACACGGGACCCGACGGACTCGAAAAGGCGACGCAGCAGGGCGACGAGTCCCCGCACGCCGTCATCCTCGACCTCATGCTTCCCGGAATGGACGGCTTCGAGGTGCTGCGCCGGATCCGCGCAAAATCCACCGTGCCCGTGCTCATGCTGACCGCCCGGGGCGACGAGACCGACCGGATCGTCGGGCTGGAGGTCGGTGCGGACGACTATCTCCCCAAGACCTTCTCGACGCGCGAATTGCTCGCGCGGCTTCGCGCGGTCCTGCGCCGCAGCACGCCCGGGACCGCGGCCGTCCCCGGCGCCCCGGCGGACGAAATCGTCGTGGGGGAACTTCGCGTGAACCCGGGAGCGCGCTCCGCGGTCCTCGGCGACGAGGTGCTCGGTCTCACGCCCGTGGAATTCGACCTGCTCGCATGCCTGGCCCGGGCCCGGGGCCGGGTTAAGAGCCGCGAGGCGCTGCTCGACGAGATCCGGGACCGGAACTACGACGTGTTTGACCGCTCGATCGACGTGCACATTTCCTCCCTGCGCAAGAAGCTCCGGGACGACGTCAAGAATCCCAGATACATTCGCACGCTTCGCTCGGCCGGCTACATGCTCGCCGTCGACGCCGGGGCGGAGTGATTCCCTACTGGATTGCATAGAGTTCGACCAGCGCGGTGCCGGTGGTGTTGCCAACCCCGGAGACCTCGGCGGAGTAGATCCCGGCGGGAAGGGTGACCAGGAGCGCCCCTTCGGTGCTCCCGGAGGGCAGCGCAAAGGCGCCGACGCGCACCGCGGCGGCGGCGACCTGCGCGGCGTTCGAGGCACCGCCCCAATTGGCGCTGGTGGCCAGGAGGGTTCCTCCCTGGTAGATGGACAGGGTGGGCTGGGCGAGGAGGCCCGTGGTCAGCCCGAGCGTGGAGAGCGTCGGGCCGACCCCGCGGATCAGGAGCTGCTGGTTTCCCGACCCGCTGATGACAAATCCGGCGATCATGACGCCATCGCCCGTGCCGACAAATCCCCGGGCGGACGCGTTCACCAGCGCGGGGCCGGCGGCCCCGAGCGCGGCGTCATAGGCCTCGACCAGGACGACCCCGCTGTTTCCGCCCGTGGATGTCACAGGGGCGGTGTAGGATCCGGCGGGCAGCGAAACCAGGATCGCCGCGTCGTTGCTTGCGCTATTGAGGGCAAAGGCACCGACGGCGGCCATCGTGGCCGCATCGGCGGAGAGCCACGCGTTGTTGGAGGCGAGAACCGCGTTGTTGCTGATGAGGTTGACGCTCGGGTCCGGTAACGGGTTCGCAATTCCGAAGAGCGTGCCCAGGGTCGGGCCCACGCCACGGACAAGCATCGGCGTAGTCCCGCTGCCGCTCAGGGCAAATCCGGGAATCGGCGTGCCTGCGGTCCCGCCGCAGGACACCCGCGCGGATATGTTGACCAGGGCGGCCGTGCCGCTCGACCCGACCGCCGCCGGGGCGTTCGCCGCGTTTCCGATCCCGGAGATCCCGCCGGTACCCTCGGTGGAATAGGTGGCCAGGGCGGTGAGCGTCACCCGGTAATAGGCGGCAATCGTGGTCGTTGAATAGCCCGTTGTCGCGCCTCCGGCGCTGGTGACCGCGGAAGCGAGAACCATCCACGCGGAGCCGTCGGCGGAGGTGTCGATCCGGTAGGTCGCCCCCTCGACCGACGTCCAGGTGAGCGCGGCACTGCTTCCCAAGTTGTAAGCGGTCACCGACAAGGGCGATGCCTGGCCGCCGCGCACGTAATCGGTCACGCTCTCCGTAACCGAAGAGACCGACCCACCGCTCACGTTACCCAGGTACTGGGGGCCGACAAGATAGGGAAATACCGGGGTCGCGGAACTGTTAAGCGTCACGAAATAAGCGTAGGTTCCATTGGGGTAATCCGGGGTCACGCAATACCGTGCGTTGTACTGGTTCAGGTCGAAGTCCACCCCCTGGACCTTGCCGAGGTCCCCGAGATAGGCGTTATCCTCCATATAGTAGCCGATCGGGCGGGACGTGCTGACCCCGGGGCCCTGCTGGCCCGAGGAAAGCGACGTCGAGCGGCCCTGGGCGGTCGCCGCCCACTGGGGCAGCGAGACGCGGCCCGTTGTTGCGAGGTTGTCGGTCCCGTTGCTCCCATTTCGCTTGGCGAAGCCGCTGGTCATCAGCCGGACCCCGCCGGCCGCCGAAAGGGGATTTGAGTATCCGTAGGGTCCATAGATCGGGTAGCCGTCGAATGCCCAGCCGAGGATCGGGGAGTGCGCCGGCGAGGAGGTCGCCTCCGCGTAGGTGTTGCCCGACGCCGTGTAGGTCACGTGGTCGCCGAGCTGGTACCGGAGCGCGATCGGGTTCACGTGGTAATGGTACTGGCCGGTGGGCGGCTGGTGGGCGTTCGCCGGGTCAAAGGTTGCGCCCTCGTTCAGGAGGGCGTCGCGGTTCCAGATGCCGCTGCCCATCGGCGAGTCCTGGCCCGAGCCGCTCGCGTACGAATTGGCGTCACTGCCATTGTAGATGGCAACGCCGTTGACCCCCAGGCCGATCGGACCCAGCCCGGTCGTCGTCTTGGTCGCGGCCACCGACGGCGAGCGGGGAAAGCGCATCAGGTCCCCCGAGGCCGAGGGCCAGTTGGGGAAAAGAACGGTCTTGGCGGCGTCCAGGAACCACGGGCCCATCGTGTAGCTGGCGACGCCGGTCGAATAGACGTAGACGTAGCTGCCCGAGTAGCTCACGCGCTGGACGTCCGAGTAGGCGACCGAGGACTGCCCGCCGCCGTCGTTGCTTAAGCCCGCATTCGGCCAGATCGTAACGGGTGTTCCGGCCGTCTGCTCGGCCGCCGTCTCGTAGACCCGCGCGTAGTGGCGGGAATCGGCCACCTGCCAGGAACTGAGGATCGGCTCGGCGAATGCCCCCGGTGCAAGGAGGGCGAGGCAGCCGAGGGCGAGGCCGGCGCGGGCGGCGTGGATGATTTTTAAGGATGTCTTCATTGATGGTTGATTCACTGCCCCCAATCTGGGGATGCAGAGTAAAGCCCGTGTGAAGCGGTGCGGGATTTTTGTTAAGGCAGTGTAAACATTGCAGATTTCTCCCGTCCGCTCGGGTAGGATGCCCCCACACAGCCCTTCCCAACGATGAAACTTCTCGTCCCGCTTTCCCTCAAGGTGTCGCTCTGGCTGCTCCTCAACCTGCTGCTGCTCGCGGCCGGCGCGCTCGTTTACTCCGTCTCGCGGGGACCGGCGAGGTGGGACTCGCTGGTCACCGGAAGGGCAGGGGAGCGCCTCCAGGCCCTCGGAGGCCTGATTGCTTCCGACACTTCCGACGCCCCCGGCGGCGAGCGCGGGGCGGTGCTCCGCCGGTTCAGCGCGGCCTACGGCGCCGATTTTTACCTTTTCAGCAACCGCGGTGGGGAAATCGCCGGCGATCCCGTCACGCTTCCCGCTGAAGTCTCCCGAAGGCTGGCCGAGCGCCGCCCGCCGCCGCCCGAGACCGACGGGGGCGAACCCGGCCGGCCGCCGCCCGGGGATCGACCCGAGGGCCTGCCCCGCGGACGCTTCCTTCTTGCGACCGGCTGGCCCGCGCACCTGTGGCTGGGGATACGGGTGCCCTACGAGGACCCCGACACGGGCGAGCGCCGGGCGGCGACCCTCGTCGCGCGCACCCATTCGCTGCTCGGGGTGGCCAAGCTGCTCGACTGGTATCCCTGGATTGCGGCCGCGGCCGTCGTCCTCGTGTTTTCCATCCTCTTCTGGCTGCCCTTCGTCGGCAGCCTCACGGCGGCCGTGAGAAAGCTTGCGAAGGCGACCGAGCGGATCGCCGAGGGGGACTTCAAGACCCGCGTCCAGCTTGAGCGCCGCGACGAGCTCGGCCGGCTCGGCGGATCCGTGAACCGGATGGCCGGCCGCCTCGACACCCTCGTGAACGGCCAGCGGCGTTTCCTGGGCGACGCGGCCCACGAGCTCTGCTCGCCCCTCGGGCGCCTCCAGATGGCAACGGGCATTCTCGAGGAGCGGGCCGAACCCGCGCTCGCGCCCGTCGTCGCGGACCTCCGCGAGGAGGTCCAGCAGATGGCGGCGCTTGTGGACGAACTTCTCGAATTCTCGAAGGCGGGGGTGCGCGGGAAATCCACCCCGATCGAGGACGTCGCGCTCGCCCCGCTCATCCGCCGCGTCATCGCCCGGGAGTCGGCCGGAATGCGGACCGCCCTGAGCCTCGATGAGGAACTGCATGCCGCCGCGGCGCCGGATCTTCTTTCCCGCGCGCTGGGCAACCTTGTCCGCAATGCGCTTCGCTACGGCGGAGACGGGGCCGTGATGGTCTCGGCCGCCCGGACTGGAGCCGGTGTGGAGATTGCCGTAAGGGACGCGGGTCCGGGGGTGCCCCCGGAAGCGCTCGCGCGCCTCGGCGAGCCCTTCTTCCGCCCGGAGTCGGCGCGAACGCGCGAGACCGGCGGCACAGGGCTGGGGCTGGCAATCGTGCGGAGCTGCACCGAGTCCTGCGGCGGGACGGTCGCCTTCCGGAACCTCGAGCCCCGCGGCTTCGAGGCGAAAATGATCCTGCATGCCCCCGCCGCCGCCGCGGGTAATACCCCATGGCCGCCGGTCGCCCTTTAGGGCACCCTCACGTGTCTGCGCTGCAAGGGAGGAGCGGAGGCTTCGCATGCCCGTGCGCCGACGAAACCCATGAAAATGAAGACCGAAACACGGCGGCCGGGCTCACGCGTGGGGATTCCGCCCCCGCCGCCGTCCTACAGTCGGCATTTCCGCACCGTTTTGCTCCTGATTCCGATTTTATTCGCCCATGGGTGCAAAAAGGCGGTCGTGCCGAAGCCACAGCCGCTGGCGGTTCAAGTGGTCACGCTCGCGCCCGCCAATGTGCCAATTTTTGAGGAATGGATCGCAACGCTCGACGGCGATGTGAACGCCCAAATCCACGCGCAGGTGACCGGATATCTCCTTGCGCAGAATTACGCGGAAGGCAGCGAGGTCAAAAAGGGGGCCTTGCTATTCCAGATCGATCCGCGCCCGTTTCAAGCATTGCTCGACCAGGCAAAGGCGAAACTCGCGCAGGACCGGGCGCAACTGCGCAAAACCGCATTGGATGTAAGGCGCTACACGCCGCTCGCAAAGGAGGAGGCCATCAGCCAGGAGCAATTGGATGACGCCATCCAGGCGAATTTTGCGGCGCAAGCCCAGGACGACGCCGACCAAGCCGCGATTGAAAACGCCCGGCTCAATCTCAGCTTCACCAGAATCACCTCGCCGATCGACGGCCTGGCCGGGATCGCGCTGGCCCAGATCGGCGACTTGGTCGGGCAATCGGGCACAGTGTTGACGACCGTCTCGACCCTCAATCCGATCAAGGCGTATTTTCAAGTCAGCGAGCAGACGAATCCCGGCTTTTGGAGGCGCCTGGTCGGTTCCGGCAATGCGGGCGGGGAGCTTTCCCTGCAACTCATCCTTGGAGACGGCACGGTGTACCCGGAAACGGGTGTGTTTTCCTTCGCCGGCCGGCAGATCAACACCAATACCGGCACACTGCAGGTGGTCGGGCTGTTCCCCAACAAGGACCTGATCCTGCGCCCGGGCCAGTACGGGCGGGTGCGCGCCAGGACCCGGACGATTGAGAACGCGCTGCTTGTGCCGCAACGCGCCGTGACGCAACTCCAGGGCGCCTATCAGGTCGCGGTTGTGGACGCGACGAATCACGTGCATGTGCAGTTCGTGAAGGTGGGAGAGCAGGTCGGCTCGAACTGGATCATCGCAAGCGGCCTCAAGTCGGGGGACCGCGTTGTGGTCGAAGGCACACAGGACGCGGTGGAGGGCGTGGCGACCGATCCAAAGCCGTTCGTGGGGGACGCCGCCGGCCCGCCGGCCAACTAAAGGGCTGATGTACCGGTTCTTCATCAATCGCCCCATCGTCGCGATGGTCATCGCCATCCTGCTGGTGATGATCGGGGTGGTTTCGATGCTGACCCTTCCGGTCGCGCAATTTCCCAACATCGTTCCGCCGGAAATCCGCGTCCAGACGACCTTCCTGGGTGGCGACGCGCAAACCCTCGCCGATTCCGTCGCGACCCCCATCGAGGAGCAAATGAGCGGGGTGGACAACATGAACTACATGTACTCCATCAGCGCGAACAACGGAGTCATGCGGATGGGCGTGAACTTCGATGTCAAAACCGATCCCAATGTCGACCAGGTGCTCGCCCAACTGCGCGAAACCCAGGCGGCCTCGCAACTGCCCGCATCCGTCCAAAATTACGGCGTCACCCTGCTAAAGTCGCCGTCGAGCCCGATGATGCTCATCGCCCTTACTTCCCCCAAGGGTACGCATGACGCTACGTTTCTCGCGAACTACGCCTACATCAACCTGGTGGACCAGATCACCCAGGTGAAGGGCATTTCCAACGTCAATGTCTTTGGCGCCGGCCAGTACGCGATGCGCATCTGGGTCAAGCCGGACCGGCTCGCCACCCTGAACCTGACGGTCAACGACATTCTCACCGCGGTGGCCGCGCAGAACTCCGTGAATCCCGCCGGGCAGGTCGGGGGGGCGCCGTCGCCGCGCGGCCAGGAATTCACCTACGCGATCACCGCCCAGGGGCGGCTCGTGTCCGCGGAGCAGTTCGGCCAGATCATCATTCGTGAGAATCCCGACGGCTCCGCCGTGCTCCTGAGGGATGTGGCGCGCGTCGAACTCGCCGCGCAACTCTACAACATGGTCGGAAAATTGGACGGCGAACCGGCTGCGGTCCTGGCGATTTACCAGCTCCCGGGATCGAACGCGCTCGATGACCAGGGAGCCGTGCTCAAGCTCCTGGCCCGCCTCAAGCCGGGGTTTCCCGCCGACTTGGCCTACGTGGTGTCGCTGGACACGACCCTCGCCGTTTCCGAGGGAATGCACGACATCCTGCGCACGCTGGTCATCGCGCTGGTTCTGGTCGCGCTTGTGGTCTTCATTTTCCTGCAGGGCTGGCGGGCGTCGCTGATCCCGCTGCTTGCAGTCCCGGTTGCGCTCATCGGCACGTTCGTCTTTTTCCCGGTCTTCGGCTTCACACTGAACACCCTCACGCTCTTTGGCCTCGTCCTGGCCATCGGGCTGGTGGTGGACGATGCCATCGTGGTTGTGGAGGCCACCGAGCGCCACATCGACGAGGGCATGGCTCCCAAGGACGCGGCGCTCAAGGCGATGGAGGAAGTCGCCGGCCCGGTGGTCGCGCTCGCGCTGATCCTTGCGGCCGTGTTCATTCCGACGGTTTTCATCGCCGGGATCACGGGCAGGCTTTACCAGCAGTTCGCGCTGACGATTGTCATCTCGGTCATGCTCTCCGCGTTCAACGCGTTGTCGTTGAGCCCCGCGATCGCCGCTCTGCTGCTGAGGGCGAAGGAAAAGAACCGCTCCGCCGGGCCCCTGGGAAGGTTCTACGCCGGCTTCAATCGCCTGTTCGACCGGGCCCAGGCCGCCTACCTGAGGCTGGCCGGCTGGCTGATCAAAAGGAGCGTTCTCGCCGTGTGCGTGCTCGTGTCGATCGCCGCGTTTGCGATCCTGCTCGGCGGGCGCCTGCCATCCGCCTTTTTGCCGGTGGAAGACCAGGGATACGCCTACGTCGTCGCGCAACTGCCCCTGGCCGCCTCGCTTGAGCGCACCGACGCCGTTTGCAGGAAAATCGAGGCCATTCTCAAGAAAACGCCGGGCGTGAGGCATTACACCACGGTCGAAGGCTTCAGCTTGCTGAGCCAGGTCCAGGCGACGTACAACGCCTTCTTCTTTGTGACGCTCACCCCATGGGGGGATCGGAAGAAGGCCGGCCTGCAGGTGGCGGCCATCCAGGCCCGCCTGAACGCGATTTTTTCAAAGATGCCCGAGGCGCAGGTCGCGGCCTTTTCTCCCCCCTCCATTCCCGGGGTGGGCACATCCGGCGGGTTTACATTCATACTGGAGGACCGCTCGGGCAAACAGGATCCCTCCTTCCTCACGCAAAACCTGGGAAAATTCATGGCTGCCGCCAGGAAACGCCCGGAACTGGCCGGACTGATGACAACGTATCTGCCGAGCGTGCCGCAAGTATTCGTCAAGGTCGACCGCGCGAAGGTTCTCAAGCTGGGCATCCCCCTAAACGATGTCTACAGCACGCTGCAAACGTTCATGGGCGGATATTTCGTGAATTATTTCACGCGCTTTGGGCGGCAATGGCAGGTTTATCTGGAAGCCGAGGATCAGTACCGCTCCCGCGCGGACAATCTCCTGAAGTTTTACGTGCGCAGCAATCAGGGACAGCCCGTTCCGCTGTCCGCGTTCACGCAAATCGAGCGACGCAACGGGCCGGAGTTCGTCATGCATTACAACGGGTACGCGTCCGCGCAGATCATTGGCGCCTCCGCCCCGGGATACAGCGACGGCCAGGCGACCCGGGCGCTTGAGGAGGTCTTTTCGAAAACGATGCCCCCGGGAGTCGGCCACGACTATTTCGGCATGTCGTTCCAGGAACAACAGGCGGCGGCCGGCCTGACGCCCGCGCTCGTATTTTCGTTCTCGATCGTGTGTGTCTTCCTGATTCTCGCGGCGCAATTTGAGAGTTGGACCCTGCCGATGAGCGTCCTCCTCGGGACACCCACGGCCATCTTCGGCGCATTCCTGGCGCTGACGCTGCGCGGGTTCCAGAACAACGTCTACGTCCAGATCGGCCTGATCATGCTGATCGGCCTCGCCGCAAAGAACGCCATCCTCATCGTCTCGTTCGCAAAGACGGAGTACGAAAAGGGCAAATCGATCTCCGAGGCGGCGCTTTTGGGCGCGCGCATCCGGCTGCGGCCGATCCTGATGACCTCCTTTGCCTTCATCCTCGGGTGCTCACCCCTGTGGATCGCGTCCGGTCCCGGCGGGGCCTCGCGGCGCACGCTTGGGACGGTGGTGATCGGCGGCATGCTGGGCGCAACGCTCGTGGACGTCCTGATTGTGCCGGTCACTTTCTCGGTCGTCGAGCGCCTGGCCGCCCGTTTTGGCGGGAAGCGGCCCGGTGCCGGCGCGCCAAAGGAGCCGGAGGGAGGCGCATGAGGCGGATTTTCGCACCCCTTTGCCTGCTTTTGTCCCTGGCGGGATGCGCCCTGGGTCCCGACTACGTGCGCCCGCCGATCGAGGCGCCCGCGGTCTTTCGCGGCGACGGCGAAGCCGCGGCAAACCCCTTCAAAAGTCTCCCGTGGTGGCTCGTGTTCCACGACCCCGACCTGCAGCGCCTGATTCGCGCGGCGGTGGCAAACAACTACGACATGCGCATGGCGGTCGCCCGCGTCGAGCAGGCGCGCGCGATCGCCGCGCAGGCGCGCTCCCAATTTTTCCCCCAGGTCGACTACGCGCTGCTCGCCGGCGCCGACCGGAACGTCGCCAACAATTCCCCGGCGCCGACCGGCACCGAGGGAAAGGCGTTCGCCGCCGACGCAAACGCCTCATGGGAAATCGACCTGTGGGGCCGGATCCGCCGGCTCAATGAATCTGCACGCGCCCAATTTCTTGCGAGCCAGGAGGCGCGGCGCGATGTCATGATTTCGCTCATCGCACAGGTCGCGCAGGACTACTTCCAACTGATCGCCCTGGACAGGGAGCTCGGGATCGCCCGGCGGAGCGTGAGCGCCTTCGGCGAGAGCCTGACGATCTTCAACGAGCGGCTGCACGGCGGGGTCGGATCCCGATTGGAGACGTCCTCGGCCGCGGCGCTGATGGAGGCGGCCGACGCGACAATTCCCGGCCTCGAGCAACAGATCGCCCTGCAGGAAAATCAACTGGGCGTTTTGATCGGCGAAAATCCCGCCACCATTGTGCGCGGTGGGGCATCGCACGGGGACCCGTCGCTGCCGGAAATCCCGGCCGGGGTGCCGTCCGCATTGCTGGAACGGCGCCCCGACATCAGGGAATCCGAGCAGCAGTTGCGTTCGGCCAACGCGCTGGTGGGCGTGGCGGAAGCCAATTTGCTTCCGCAATTTGGCCTGACGGCCTTGTTCGGCCGGGTGAGCACGGAGCTTTCGTCGTTCGCCTCCGGCGGGGAGGCTGCATGGAGCATCGGCGCCGGCTTGACCGGCCCCCTTTTTCATGGCGGGCAGCTGAGGGCGCAATACGCGCAAGCGCGCGCGGTGCGCGATCAGGCGGTGCTGCAGTATCAGGCCGTCGTGCTGAATGCATTTCGGGAAGTCTCCGATGCGCTGATCACCCGCGAGAAGACGGCCGCCGCCCTGGAGCGGCAGGACCGGGCTGTGGACGCCTACCGGGAGGCGGTCAAAATCTCGATGGAGCGCTACCGCCTCGGCACCGTGGACTACTATGTCGTCCTGCAGGAGCAGCAATTGCTTTTTCCGGCGGAAACCGCGCGGGTGCAGTTTCAGATCGGCCAGCTTCTCGCCGTCGTGCAGCTGTACCGCGCCCTCGGAGAGGGCTGGCAGGTCCCAACCCGGCCCTGACGGGCAAATGGACCGGTCAGCCGAAGGGGGAGCGGCCCTGCTTCTGGAGCGCGTCCATCTGGCGCATCATCTTCGCCTGGTTCCCGCCCTTCATCATCTTCATCATTTTCTGCATCTGCTGGAACTGCTTCAGGATCTGGTTGACGTCCACGATCTTCACGCCGGCGCCCATCGCGATCCGCTGCCGGCGGCTGCCGTTGATGAGGTCCGGCTTGCGGCGCTCCTGGATGGTCATCGACTTGATGATCGCCTCGGTCATCTTCATCTGGCGCTCGGGCAGGTCTCCGACCTTCACCCCGCTCATGCCCGGCACCATGCCCAGCAGGTTCTGCATCGAGCCCATCCGCTTGATCTGCTGGAGCTGGGCGAGGAAATCCTCGAGGTTGAAGTCGGCCTTCTTGAGCGCCGCCTCGATCTTCTCGGCCTCCTTCAGGTCGATCGACTCCTGCGCCTTCTCGACCAGGGAGACCACGTCGCCCATTCCCAGGATCCGGGACGCAAGCCGGTCGGGATGGAAGGTGTCGAAGTCCTCGGGTTTCTCCCCGGTGCCCACGAACTTGATCGCCACGCCGGTCACCGACTTGATGGAAAGGGCCGCCCCGCCGCGCGCGTCGCCGTCGAGCTTGGTGAGGATGATCCCGGTGAGCTGGAGGGCCTCGTTGAAGGCCTTGGCCACGTTCACGGCCTCCTGGCCGAGCGCGCCGTCGGCCACGAGGAGCACCTCGTCGGGCTGGATCCGCGCCCGCAGGGACTTGACCTCCTCGATCAGGTCCTTGTCAATTTGGAGCCGGCCGGCCGTGTCGAAGAGGATCGCGTCGGGCCCGTTGGGCTTTTCGGCGGACCGAAGCGCGGCTGTGCCGATCGCCGGGACGTCCTTGGACTCCCGGTCGGCATAAAAGGCCAGGTCCTCATTGCGGGCCAGGATCTCAAGCTGGTCGATGGCTGCCGGGCGCTGGACGTCGCAGGCGACAAGGAGGGGGCGATAGCCGCGCTTCTTGAGGAGGCGGCCGAGCTTTGCGGTCGAGGTGGTCTTTCCGGAGCCGTGGAGCCCGACCATGAGGATCTTGAGCGGGCGGGCGGTGCTGAGGGAGGGGGTTCCCTCGCCGAGGAGCCGCACGAGCTCGTCGTTGATGATCTTGACCACCTGCTGGCCCGGGGCGACGCCCTTCAGGACGTCCTGGCCGGCGCATTGCGAGCGCACGCGGGCGACAAACTCGCGGGCGACGCCCGCGTTGACGTCGGCGTCGACCAGGGCCGTGCGGACCTCCTCGAGGGTCTCGGCCATGTTGTCCTCGGTGAGCCGCGCGACCCCCCGCAGGTTGCGCAGGGCCAGGCTGAACTTGTCGGTGAGTGCTTCGAACATCGTTAGCCAGCCAGCTCAGCAGGAACCGGGCGCCCCCGCAATCCAACGTTTTCCCCTATCTCAGGTTCCGGCCGATGAAGTCCTCGAGCAGGGCGTAGAATTCGTCGACCTACTTCGCGGTTTCGGCATTGCCCTTGGCCCACGGAAGCACGTGCAACTCGCAAGGGCGGCCGGCGCGCTTCGGCGCGGCGGCGAATTCATCGGTCTTGTCCACGGCACTGTGAAATTGGCGGCGGTTCCGCAGCCCTGAGGGCGACCCCGGAGAGCGAGGTGATTGCCGACGCCAAAACGAAGCACAAGGGGCTGCGCATGGGGACAATCCTTTTCCCGGCCCAAATGCCCTGTCAATAGCTTCTGCGGCCCAATGGATTACATAGCGCAAATTTGTATGGCCTTACCCCGGCGCGATCTGCGAGGATCACTGCTCCAATTCCCATGAACCCCGTACTCAAGCTCCTGATCGAAGACGGCCGCCTGACAACGGCGCAGGTCGCGCAGATCGCCGGCCTGTCCGAGGCCGAGGTGACCGCCCACCTGGAACAACTGAAGAAGGACAAGATCCTGCTCGGCTGGCGCCCGGTGCTCGACCTGTCGCGCGAGGGAGCCGCGGCCGTTCGCGCCGTGATCGAGGTGAAGATCACCCCGGAGCGCGGCGGCGGATTCAACCGGCTGGCGGAGCGGATCAGCCGCTTCGAGGAGGTCGAGTCCTGCTTCCTCATGTCGGGGGCCTACGACCTGCTGATCCTGGCCACGGGATCCAGCCTCCAGAAGGTGGCCAGCTTCGTGTCCGAGAAACTGGCCCCGATCGAGGGCGTAGTCTCGACCAGCACCCATTTCATGCTGCGCTCCTACAAGGAGGGCGGCTTCCCGCTCGATCTCCCCGCCGAGTCGACCGGGCGCCTGAAGGTGGCACCGTAGCCGGACATGGACACAAGGCGCCACATAGCCCGGCACGTCGTCGACCTGCCGAAGTCCGGCATTCGCGATTTTTTCGAAATCGTCGCGAAGATGAAGGACGTGATCTCCCTGGGCATCGGGGAGCCGGACTTCGACACGCCATGGCATATCCGCGAGGCGGCGATCTACGCGCTGGAGAAGGGGAAGACCCATTACACCTCCAACCTGGGACTCTTCGAGCTGCGCCGTGAGATTTCAAAGTACGTGGAGCGGCACTACGGGCCGGCCTACCGGCCCGAGGATGAGGTCATCGTCACGGTCGGCGTCTCGGAGGGCCTGGACCTGGCCCTGCGCGCTCTCCTGAATCCCGGCGACAAGGTCCTCTACCACGAGCCCTGCTACGTCTCGTACCACCCCGGCGTGATCCTTTCCCATGGCGTGCCGATCCCGGTGACCACGCGCGCGGCCGACGGCTTCTCCCTGAATGTCGAGGACATCGCCCGGGCATGGGAGCCGGGCTGCAAGGTCCTGATGATCAATCTGCCGTGCAACCCGACCGGCGGGACCTGCGACCGCGCGCGCCTCGAGGCGATCGCGCGCTTTGCAATCGAGAAGGACCTGATCGTCCTCACCGACGAGATCTACTCGGAGCTGGTCTACGACACCCCGCACTTCAGCATTTCCGCCCTGCCGGGGATGAAGGAGCGCACGATCTTCCTGCACGGCTTCTCGAAGGCCTTTGCCATGACCGGGTTCCGCATCGGCTACGCCTGCGGCCCGGCCGAGCTCATCGAGGCGATGATGAAGGTCCACCAGTATTCCATGCTCTGCGCCCCCATCGTCGCCCAGGAGGCGGCGATCGAGGCGCTGGCCCGCGGCGAGGACGCGATGAAGGCGATGCGCGACAACTACCGCCGCCGCAGGGACCTGATCGTTCGCCGGCTCAACGGCGCGGGCCTGGCCTGCAGCACCCCCAACGGCGCCTTCTACGCCTTCCCGAGCATCGCGGCGACCGGCCAGACCGAGCGCGAGTTCGCCTACGGGCTCCTCGAGGCCGAGAAGGTCGCGGTCGTCCCCGGGACCGCCTTCGGCCCCAGCGGCCGGGGATATGTCCGCGCCAGCTTCGCCACCGGCTACGAGCAGCTCGCCGAGGCCTGCAACCGCATCGACCGCTACGTGCAGCGCCAGGGCGCGCGGACCGGCACCTGAGCCGGACCGCCCTCCGGCACCCATCCTCCCATGTCTTCCCGCACCGTGGCCATCGTCGGCCGGCCCAACACCGGCAAGAGCCGCCTCTTCAACCGCCTGGCGCGAAAGCGGATCTCCATCGTGCACGACCAGCCGGGGATCACGAGGGACGTGATCGCCACGGAGATCGAGGACGGCGCCTACACGCTGCTCGACACCGGCGGGCTCGGGCTCACGGGCAGCCAGACCCCCGCGGAAATAACCGCCGCCTCGGAGAGCCAGGCCGGTTTCGCGATCGACGCGGCCGACCTCATCCTCTTCGTGGTCGACGGGCTGGACGGCATCACGGCGCTCGACTCGCGAATCGCCAACCGCCTGCGCACCGGGGGCAAGAAGGTGATCCTCGTGGTCAACAAGGCCGACTTCGGCGACGAGAAGGTCGACCTGGCCGAGGCCTACCGGCTCGGGCTGGGGGAGCCGCTCACCGTTTCCGCCGAGCACGGGCGCGGCGAGCAGGACCTGCGCGAGGCCATCGCCAACCACCTCGGCCCTGCGCCGGAGGTTGCTCCCAAGACCGCCGCCGATCCGCTCTGCTTCTGCTTCATCGGCCGCCCGAACGTCGGCAAGTCCTCGCTGAGCAACCGGCTCCTGCGGAGCAACCGCCTGATCGTCGACAAGACGCCGGGGACGACCCGGGACTCGGTCGAGCTGCCCTTCAACTTCAAGGGCCGCGACGGAAGCATCTACCCGTTCCGGCTCATCGACACCGCCGGGATCAAGGCCTCGCCCAAGCTCGCCTCCCCGGTGGAGTACTTTTCCCGCCTCCGCTCCCTCGACGCGATCATGCGGGCCGACGTGATCTTCATCGTCCTGGACGCCCTGGAGGGTGTCACCCAGCAGGACAAGGCGATCGCCGGGGAGGCGGTGAAGGAGAGGAAGCCGATTGTCGTGGTCGTCAACAAGTGGGACCTTGTCCACAAGGCCTTCAAGGAGCCCGAGGGAATCCACGGCTACGAGACCGAGCGCGATTACCGGGAGAAGTACGAGCACGCGGTCTTCGAGTGCCTTTTCTTCACGCCCGGGGCGCCGCTCGTTTTCGCGTCGGCCCGCAGCGGCCATGCGATCGACCGGATGCTCAACGCTGCCGTGTGGCTCAACCGATCCCTGGACCGAACGCTGCCGACCGGGAAACTCAACGCCACGCTGGCCCGGCTCACCGACCGCACGCCCCCGCCCTCGATCGGCGGGAGACGCTTCCGCATCTACTACGCGACCCAGACGGGAAACCGCCCCTTTCGGATCAAGATGTTCTGCAACCGGGAGGAGAAGTTGACGGAGAGCTACCGACGCTACCTCGAGGCGGGGCTTGTGAAGGAATTCAAGCTCGACGGCTGCCCGATCTATTTCGACCTCGTCGGCAAGCCGGACAAGTCCTCGAAGTCCGACAGCTGAGAACAAAGCCTTCCGGAGTCCTGGCATGCCCTTGAAGATCGTCTTTCTTGGCTCCGATCCGATTGCGCTCCCCGCCCTGGAGTGGATTGCGGGGGAGGGGAGCGGTGTCGCCTCGCTGATCGCGGTCGTGACGCAGCCCGACCGGCCGTCGGGCCGGGGACAGGCCGTCGCCGCAAATGCGATCAAGGTCTGGGCGCACGGGCGGGGGATTCCGGTCCACCAGCCGGCGAAGCTCTCGGACGCGGACGTCGCCTGGATGAGCGCGCTCGCACCCGACCTGACCCTGGTGATGGCCTATGGCCAGATCCTGCGGGAGAACTTCATCGCGGCGCCCCGCCTCGGCACGGTCAACCTTCACGCCTCGATCCTTCCCCGTTACCGGGGCGCCTCGCCGATCCAGTCGGCCATCGCCGCGGGTGAGCGGGTCACCGGCGTCTCCCTGATGCGGATCGTCCGCCGGCTCGACGCCGGCCCGGTCGCCGACAGCGAGCAAGTCGCCATCGGCCCGCTCGACACAGCGCTTGACGCCGAGTCCCGGATCGCGGCCGCCTGCATCCCGCTCCTCGCCCGCAGCCTGCCGCGGCTGGCGCGCGGCGAGCTCGAGTTCCGCGAGCAGGACGAGGCGCAGTCGACCCACTGCCGCAAGCTGGCCAAGGCCGACGGGCTCCTGGATTTCTCGGCCCCCGCCGCCGCCCTGGCGGCACGGATCAACGGTTTCTTCCCCTGGCCGGGCTGCACGATCGAGCTGAAGGGACAGGCGATCAGGCTCGGGCTCGCCGACGTCGGCACGAGCCCCGCGCCCGGCGTGGCGCCCCCGGGGAGAATGGAGCCTGGGACCCCTGCTCCCGGCGCGGTGCTGGGAGCCGACCCCGAGGGTCTCCTTGTTGCAACCGGCGCAGGCGTCCTGCGCCTCCGCCGGCTCCAGCGCCCCGGCGGCCGTATGCTTCCCGCCGGCCCCTTTCTCCTTGGTTTCCCCATCCCCCCCGGCGATGTGATCGCCTCGCACACGATGACCGCGATTGGAATGTAGCCGGCGCGCAGCGCCTCCACCATCCCCCTCCCAGGAGTGTGCGCAACCGGGCCGGGAGGCTTCCCGTAACGCACTAGCGAAGCTCATTGGTCGCCTCTGGCCGTCCCCCCATGAGGCGGGACGGCGGCAGGGCGACCAGATCGGGCATTGCGCAGCCCGTGCAGTGGAGGGGAGCCTCCCGGCCCGGTTGCCGACACGACCCGCTAATATAACAGATTGTTTTCCGCCCCTCATTTTTCCAAGCTGCCCCTCATGTTGAAGCGGTTACCCTTTCTGGCTGCGCTCGCGATTGCGGGCGGACTCCGCGGCCAGACCGCGGCCCCGGAGGTCGAAATAGCCAACCTGCGCGAGGACGTGAGCGGACTGTCGCAGAAGGTGTCCGACCTGGGCCTGCGGGTCGAACAGCTCGAGGCCCAGAACGCGGCCCTTCGAGACCAACTGAAGGCGGCGACGCAAAACACCGCCACCGTGTCGCAGTTGAACAGCGCCGTCGCCGACTTGAACCGGGCGATCCAGGCGGCGGCCTCTGCCGCAACGCCCGCGCCTGCCGCAGAGGACGCCCCCCGGCGCGCGGACGGCGACTTCCCCAAGGAGGGGCTCAATTACACGGTGCAGCCCGGCGACACCCTCGCCATGATCGCCAAGAAGACCGGCGCCCGGATTTCCGACATCATCAACGCCAACAAGATCGCCGATCCCTCGCGAATCATCGCAGGCCAGGCCCTCTTCATACCCGGAGGCAAATAACATGGCTGCTCCCTCAAAATCCAGGCTCGGCCGCGGTCTCGGCGGCCTGATCGCCGCCGCCAAGCCGGCGACAACCCCAACTGCCCATGCGGTCCCCGCCGCTCCTCCCGCCGCGGCGCCCGCCGCCGGCTCGCTGGCCGGCTACCAGGAGATCGGTGTCACCCTCATCGACCCGAGCCCCTACCAGGCCCGGCGCGACATCGTGCCCGAGCAGCTCGAGGAGCTGGCCGAGAGCATCCGCAGCGAGGGCCTCCTCCAGCCCATTGTCGTCCGCAGGAGCGGCGAGCGCTTCCAACTGATCGCTGGCGAGCGTCGCTGGCGCGCGTTTGGCCGGCTCGGCATCAAGGCCATACCGGCCCGGATTGTCGATGCGAGCGACGCGTCCGCCGCCTCCCTGAGCCTGATCGAGAACCTCCAGCGGGAGGGCCTGAACCCGATTGAGGAGGCGCGGGGATACGCGAGCCTCATCCGCGACTTCGACCTGACCCAGGAGACGGCCGCCGAACGGGTGGGGAAGAGCCGCACCGCCGTCGCAAACACGCTGCGGCTCCTTTCGCTGGACGACGAGATCCAGGGATTCCTGGCCAAGAACCTCCTGAGCACCGGTCACGCGAAGGTCCTCCTCGGGGTCGAGGATGGCGCCCAGCGGGGACTTCTCGCCCGGAACGTGGTCGCCGAGGGCCTGAGCGTCCGCGCCACGGAAAAGCTGGCCGCCGGAGCCCGCACCCAGCGCGGCAAGCGCGGCAGGCCGGCCCGCCGGGGCATCCCGGCCCAGGACGCAGCCGTCCTCGAGGGCATCGAGAACAAGCTCACCTCCCGCCTCGGCGCCCGGGTGGCGCTGCTTCACTCCGCCAAAAAGGGCCGCATCGTCATCGAGTACCGCGGCAACGAGGACCTCCAACGTCTGCTGGGGATCCTCGGCGTGGAGGCCTGAATTCGGATTTGAACAGGAAGGTCGGTAAGGATCGGGAAGTTCCGACCTCATGGACTTCACACCCAGCCAAATTCTTACCGGTCTGGCCTTTCCGATCTTCCCGACCTTCCTGTTCAAAAATCATCCCTTCCGGACCGTACGCACACTGATATCTCGGCGATTGACACCCCCTGCCATTTTTTCATCTACTGACCCTTCATTCCGATGAGCATCTTCCTGGGCATTCTCACCTTCATCCTCGTCCTCATCTCGCTTTTCCTGATCCTTGTGGTCCTGGCGCAGAAGGCGAAGTCCGACGGCGGCATGGGTTCGGCGATGGGCGGGGGCGTCGCGGAGGCCACCTTCGGGGCGGAGGCCGGCAACGTGTTGAGCAAGGCCACGATAAACGCCGCGATCGCCTTCTTCATCCTCAGTTGCGCCCTCTTTCTCGGCCGGGTCTATGAGCGCAGGCACGCCGCCGAGACCAGCGCGGCCCTTCCCTCGATCGCGGCGCCGGCGGCAGCGCCCAAGGCCCCCGCAACGCAGTTTCCCTCGGCCGGGGCACCGGCCAAGCCGACTTCGAAGCCGTGAGACGGCGGGTCCGGCTCGCGGGACTGCTCCTTGCCCTTGCCGGGCTGTTTCAATTTTCGCAGGATCGGGCGGCGGCGGATTCCCGGTCGGGAATCACCCCGCCGGAGTATCCCCAGGTCGGGCTGCCCGACCCAATCGCCGCGCAGGCGCTTCTCAGCCGATTTCGCGGATCCGGGTTTGCGCCGGGCGGCTACTACCTTGAATTCGCCCTCCTCCACCGGCCCCGGCACGGCGCCGAGGGGATCTATCCCGGGCGCGCCTGGGGCGGACCGGTCGGGCAGGGGATGATGCTGCGCCTGGCGCTTTCGACGCCCACCGGCGAGTCCCGGCGCCTGCTGATCCTGAGCGGCCCGGAACCCGCCGCCTGGCGCCGGTCCGGCGGCCGGACCGAGGCTGTTGCTGGCAAGTCGCTTTTCGAGCCCCTCGTCGACACCGTGGACATCACGGCCTTCGACCTGCAAATGCCCTACCTTTTCTGGGCCGACGCGCGGGTCGTCGGCCTGAACCGAATAAGGGGCAGGCCGGCGTACGCCTTTGTCTTCCGGCCCCCAGCGGCCCTGGCGGCGGAAAGGCCGGACCTTGCCGCCGTGCGCGCCTTCATCGACACGGAATTTGACCGGCCTCTCCAGGTCGAGATCATCGGCAGGGACGGGCGGGTCGTGAAGACCCTTTCCATCGTGGAGCTCAAGAAGGTTGACGGGCAGTATATGCTCGAGGAGTTCGACGAGCGGAACGAGGTCACCCGCGACTACACCCGCTTCCAGCTCACGGCCGTGGCCCTCGGCCAGGATGTCCCCGTGGGCGCGCTTTCCCCGGCCGGCCTGGCTGCCGACACGGCGCCCCCCCCGGCCGCCCGGATCACCCGGCTGGACCGCTGAGCCGGCCCCTCGCGCCCGTATCGAAAATATTGTTGCGGCCAGCCCCCTCTCGTGCCTTTTGGCAGCTGTCCAGCTGCTAACTTTCCCTCGTAATGGCTACGCGTTCCCGCTCTGCATCCGCGCCGCTTACCTTTGATCTGCCGCTCGCATTTGTCGACCGGATCGAGGCCTGCCGGCGCGGGCGCGGCCTGAAAAGCGTGAGCGACGTGATCCGCCTGGCGATCGACGAGTATAATTTTGAGCACTACAGGCCGTCGCGGGACGACCACCGGCAGATCTCCGTCCGGATCGGCGCCCGCCAGCGGGCGATGCTCAAGCGCTTCGCCCGCAAGAAGCACGCGAGCGTGGGCGAGCTCCTGCGCCTGGCGCTGGAGAGCCTGCCCGTCAGGCCGGCCTCGCGGAAGCCGCGCCGCTAGGTGGCGGCCCTTGTTATCTCGATGAAGGCCGGCACGATCGGCCGGTTGCGGTTGTAGCACCAGTTTTCGCGCGAGAAGTCCGGCGCATTGCGCGCGGAGGTGACCCGATACGGGGCGAAGAGCCCCTCGAGCTCCACGGGCGAGAAATACCGGACACCCTCCCCGTAGGGCTTGGGCTCGGGCGCGCAGTCCATCGTGACCAGCCCCCTGCCACCCGGGCGCAGGACCCGGTAAATCTCCGCGATCGCCCGCTCCACCGCCGGGATGTGCTCGATCACCGACAGGGCGATCACGCGCGAAAAGGAGCGGTCGGGAAAAGGGATGTCCGTCCCGTCGATGTCGCGCGGCGAAAGCCCCGCCCGCCGCATGGATCGCATCCAGCCGCCGTAGGATGCCTCGTGCGGCTTCGCCGGGGCCAGCCCGAGGCTGCGCCAGAGGCTCTTAAGCCGCCGCTGCCCGAGCCGGTCGGAAACCGTCACCTCCGAAAACCGCGTCTTGAGGAAGGCCCCCAGGTAGGTGTTGAAGGAGCCCAGCTCGAGGATCGGCTCGTCGGGACCGGCACCCTCCATTCCGTCGAGCACGCGGCTCAATTCCCAATCCCTCATGCGGACAGGAGGCGTCGCCGCCCCGATCGCCGCGGCGACAACCCGGTCGTACGCCGCCAGCCGCTCCAGCTCAGCCGGTGTAATCTCGCTCCGCCTGAAATAGTTCATGAAAAATTCCCGCCACAGAGCCCGTCCGGTCAGCGGGTTGTCAAGTGAATAGCCGGGGCTTATCCGGAATTTGAACAGGAAGATCGGGAAGAAGCGGGAAGGTCCGATCTCAATGCCTTGCAAGCGAGTCCGTCTCTTCCTTCAGGGCCTTTCCGAACTTCCCGGCCTTCCTGCTCAAAAGGTATTCCTCCGAGACTGTTCCACGGCCGTTCCCCCCGATGGCTTGCCTTTGGCGCTGGGTTTCCTTTGTCTGAACCTCCACGCGTCTCATGTCCTCACCCTCCGATCTCCTGTCCACCTGGGCCCGCGGCATATCGCCTTCGCCAACCCTCGCGATCGACGCGCAGGCCAAGGCGATGATGGCGGCCGGGCACGATGTCTGCAGCTTCGCCGCGGGCGAACCCGACTTCGACACGCCGGAGCACATCAAGGATGCCGCGATCGCGGCACTGAGGGCCGGAAAGACCAAGTACGGTCCCACTCCGGGGATCGAGCCCCTGCGCGAGGCGATCGCCGCGCGGCACTCGGCCGAACGGGGCGTCAAGGCGGCGGCCTCCCAGGTCGTCGTCAGCCCCGGCGGAAAGTTTTCCTGCTACCTCTCGATCCTGGCAACCTGCTCCCCCGGCGACGAGGTGATCATCCCGGCGCCCTACTGGGTCAGCTATCCGGAGATGGTGAAGCTGGCCGGGGCGGTTCCCCGGCCGATCCTCGCGGGCGACGCCTCGGGGTTCCTACTCTCGGCCTCACAGCTTGAGGCGGCGATCACGCCGAAGTCCCGGATGCTCATCCTCAACTCGCCGTCCAACCCCACCGGGGCGGTCTACTCCCGGGCGCGGCTCGAGGAGATTGTCGCGGTCGCGATCCGCCACAACCTCATCATCCTTTCCGACGAGATCTACGAGCACCTCATCTACGACGGGGTCACCCACGTGTCCCCGGCCAGCCTCGGCGCGGCGGCGGAGGCCCGGACGATCGTCGTCTCGGGATTCTCAAAGACCTACTCGATGACCGGCTGGCGCCTGGGGACCCTGGTCGCCCCCCCGGCGATCGCCAAGGCCGCCTCCGAGCTGCAAAGCCAGATGTCGTCGAACACGACCACCTTCGCGCAGTACGGCGCGCTCGCCGCGCTCAAGGAGACAGCCCTGACCCAGGCCGCGCTGCAGAAGATGCTCGCCGCCTTCGACCGCCGCCGGAAGCTCCTGCACTCCGGGCTCACGGCCATCGACGGGGTCACCTGCCTCCTGGCGCAGGGTGCGTTCTACCTTTTCCCCAACATCAGCGGCCTCGGGCTGCCATCGAATGAATTCTGCGCCCGGCTCCTGCAGGAGGAGAAGGTGGCGACCGTCCCCGGGAGCGCGTTCGGGGCCGAGGGATACATCCGCCTGAGCTACGCGACCTCCGATGAGGTGATCGCCGAGGGCGTGAGGCGCATCGCGCGGTTCTGCCAAAAACTCAAACATCATGCCTGACACAAAAGTTCCCCACGCCGCGGGCGATCGGATAACGAGCGCCGCCGGAAAACTCATCGTACCGGACCATCCGGTCATTCCCTTCATCCGGGGGGACGGCACGGGCGCCGACATCTGGGCCTCCTCCGTGCGCGTATTCGACGCGGCGGTCGCCAAGGCCTATGGCGGAAAGAAGAAGATCTCCTGGCTCGAGGTCTTCGCAGGCGAGGAGAGCTTCAAGCGCTTCAACACCTGGCTGCCCGATGAGACCGTCGAGGCGTTCCGCCACTACCTGGTCGGCATCAAGGGCCCGCTGACGACCCCGGTGGGCGGCGGCATCCGCTCGCTCAACGTGGCGCTGCGCCAGATGCTGGACCTCTATGTCTGCCTGCGGCCGGTGCAGTGGTTCACCGGCGTTCCCAGCCCGGTGAAGCACCCCGAGAAGATCGACATGGTGATCTTCCGCGAGAACACCGAGGACATCTACGCGGGGATCGAGTACGCGGGCGGCTCGCCGGAGAGCCAGAAGATCCTGGACTTCATGGCCGCGAATTTTCCCAAGGAATTCAAGAAGATCCGTTTCGGCACGATCGAGGCCGGCGAGAAGTGGGTGAAGGACCTGCAGGCCGCGGGCGCGCCGGCGGGATCCCCGGCGGTCGAGGTCGGGATCGGGTTCAAGCCGATCAGCCACCTCGGCTCGATCCGGCTCATCCAGGCTGCCATCGACTACGCCATAACCAAGAAGCGCCGCAGCGTCACGATTGTCCACAAGGGCAACATCATGAAGTTCACGGAGGGCGCCTTCCGCGACTGGGGCTACAAGCTCGCCAAGGAGCGGTACGGGGCCGTCGAGATCGACGGGGGACCGTGGTGCCGGATACCCGAGGGAAAGCCGGGCGCCGGGATCGTGATCAAGGACAGCATCGCCGACATCACCCTCCAGCAGGTCCTGACCCGCCCGACGGACTTCGACGTGATCGCAACGCTGAACCTGAACGGGGACTACCTCTCCGACGCGCTCGCTGCGCAGGTCGGCGGGATCGGGATAGCGCCCGGCGGCAACATCAACTACCTCTCCGGGCACGCCATCTTCGAGGCGACCCACGGCACCGCGCCAAAGTACGCGAACAAGGACGTCGTCAACCCGGGGTCGGTCGTCCTCTCCGGTGAGATGATGTTCCGCTACCTGGGCTGGGACGACGTGGCCGACCTGATCGTCAAGGGACTCAACGGCGCCATCGGATCCCGTAAGGTGACCTACGACTTCGCCCGCCAGATGGAGGGCGCCACCGAGATCAAGTGCAGCGCCTTCGGCGACAACATCATCGCCCACATGTGACCCGGCGGGGGCCCCCCGCGAGGGGGGCCGGCCCGCATCAGGCGACCGTTATATCCTTGTCGAGGTAGACGTCCTGGATGACGTTGAGCAGGGCCGCGCCGTCCTTCATCGGGCGCTGGAAGGCCTTCCGCCCGCTGATCAGGCCCATGCCGCCGGCGCGCTTGTTGATGACCGCCGTGACGGCGGCCTCGCCGAAGTCGTTCCCGCCGGAGGCCCCGCCGCTGTTGATCAGGCCGGCGCGTCCCATGTAGCAGTTGGCCACCTGGTAGCGGCACAGGTCGATCGGGTGATCGCTCGAAAGCTCCGTGTAGATCCGCTCGTCGAGCTTGCCATAGCTTGAGCCGCCGGTGTTCAGGGCCTTGAAGCCCCCGTTGTTCGTGGGGAGCTTCTGCTTGATGATATCCGCCTGGATCGTGACGCCCAGGTGGTTCGCCTGCCCGGTCAGGTCGGCTGACTCGTGGTAGTCCTTGTCCTTCTTGAATGCGTCGTTGCGCAGGTAGCACCAGAGGACAGTGGCCAGCCCCGCCTCGTGGGCCAGCGCGAAGGCCCGGCTGACCTCCTGGATCTGCCGGCCGCTTTCCGCAGAGCCGAAGTAGATCGTGGCGCCGACCGCAGCCGCGCCCATGTCGGCGGCCTGCTTCACGGTCCCGAACATGATCTGGTCGAATTTGTTGGGGTAGGTGACCAGCTCGTTGTGGTTGATCTTCACCAGGAAGGGAATCTTGCCCGCATAGCGCCGGGAGACCGCGCCCAGGACCCCGAAGGTCGAGGCGACCGCATTGCAGCCGCCCTCGATCGCCAGCTTGACGATGTTCTCGGGATCGAAGTAGTCCGGGTTCTTGGCGAAGCTCGCACCGGCCGAATGCTCGATGCCCTGGTCGACCGGGAGGATCGACAGGTAGCCGGTGCCGGCCAGCCGCCCGTGGTTGAAGAGCCGGTGAAGGTTGGCGATCACCGCGTCGTTCCGGTCGGAGATGCCGAAGATCCGATCGACAAAATCCGGGCCGGGGAGGTGCAAACGGTCCCTGGAAATTTTGGGCGACTTGAAATTGAGCAGCAAATCGGCCTTCGCGCCCAGGTGTTTTTCGATCGATGTGTTCATGGTGTGGTTGTAGAAAAATCTATGAAGGCCGGACCCGCTTCGCAAGACCGGCCTCAAAAAAATAATGCCCGCAAAGTCCGCAACCCTTCGGCCGGCAGCGCGTCAGCCGGGGTTGACGGGTGTGAGGCGGCGGATTACATAAAACCTTTAATAGACAGCATCAGCCAATTGACTTTATGAACGAAGAGGACCCCAAGGACACAGGAAGACCAAGCAATCCCCGTGCCGGAAGCGATTCGCGCCCCGATTCGGCCGGCCGGCGCAGGCGCACCCGCTCCCTGGTCATCCTTGCGCTCCTGCTCGTGGGAGTGGCGCTGGTCATCCGCGGCTGCTCCGGGTCGAAGCCGCCCGCCTTCCAGCCCCCGCCAGTGCCGGTCTCGACCGGCGCGGTCAGGGTGGGGAACATCGACCTGTTCCTGGATGCGCTCGGCACGGTCACGCCGGTCACGACCGTGACGGTCGGAAGCCGGGTGACCGGCCAGTTGACCGAGGTCGATTTCCAGGAGGGACAGATGGTCAAGAAGGACGACCTTCTCGCCGTCATCGACCCGAGGCCCTACCAGGCGCTCCTGCTCCAGGCCCAGGGGCAGCTCGCGCGGGACGAGGCGCTGCTTCGGAACGCGAAGATCGACCTCGCGCGCTACGGGAACGCCTTCCTCCAGCATGCCGTTCCCGAGCAGCAGGTCGCCACGCAGCAGGCGCTGGTCGACCAGTACGCCGGTGCGGTCAAGCTCGACCAGGGCAACCTCGATGCCGCGCAGGTCAATGTCGACTACACGCGAATCGTCTCGCCGATCGACGGTCGTGTCGGGCTGCGCGGGGTGGATCCGGGCAACATCATCACCGCGAACGCGGCGACCGGGCTTGCCACCGTGGCCCAGCTCCAGCCGATAACCGTCATCTTTACCATAGCGGAGGACGACATCGGGGCGGTCGCCCGGCAGGCGACCGGGGGGGCGAAGCTCCCCGTCTACGCCTACGACCGGACGGACGAGAAGCGGATCGCCGCGGGGACGCTCGCGACCCTCGACAATGAGATCAATCCGGCCACGGGGACGGTGCGGGCCCGGGCCGTCTTTCCAAATTCCGGCAATGAGCTCTTCCCCAACCAGTTCGTCAACGCCCGGCTGCTCGTCCGGACGATCTCCGGAGTGAACCTTGCGCCCTCGGCGGCGATCCAGCGCAACGGCGAACAGGCCTACGTCTACGTGGTGCAGCCCGGGGGGACGGTGAAGCTCCAGAACGTCACTGTCACCGCGACAGAGGCCGACGTGTGCGCAGTCACCGGCGTGGAGGCGGGCTCCCAGGTCGTGACCGACGGATTCGACAAGCTGCAAAATGGCGCGAGGATCAATGTCCGCGCGCCGAAGGCCGGGGCGCCGGCGGCGCCCAAGGCCTGATGAATCCGTCGCGCCCGTTCATCCTGCGGCCGGTGGCCACCTCGCTGCTGATGGCGGCGATCCTGCTGATCGGCGCGATCGCCTACCGGCAGCTCCCGATCGCGGCCCTGCCGCAGGTGGACTACCCGACGATGCAGGTGCTGACCTTCTACCCGGGCGCCAGCCCTGACGTGGTCGCCTCGGCGGTGACGGCTCCGCTGGAGCGGCAGCTCGGGCAGGTCCCCGGCCTGAACCAGATGCTCTCGACCAGCTCCGAGGGGGCCTCGGTCATCACGCTGCAGTTCGCCCTCAGCCTGAACATCGACATCGCCGAGCAGGACGTGCAGGAGGCGATCAACGGGGCGCAGAGCTTCCTGCCGGCGAACCTGCCGATGCCGCCGATCTACAACAAGGTGAACCCGGCCGACGCGCCGATCATGACGCTGGCCCTGAGCTCGACCTCGATGCCGCTCTCCAAGGTGGAGGATTTCGCGGACACGCGCCTGGCCGAGAAGATCTCGCAGCTCCCCGGGGTCGGGGCGGTGACGATGAGCGGCGGGCAGAAGCCCGCGGTGCGCATCCAGATCAATCCCACCCAGCTTGCCGCCTACGGGCTGCAGGCGGAGGACGTGCGGGCCGCCCTGACGGCGGCGAGCCTCGACGCGGCCAAGGGGAGCTTCGACGGGCCGCACCAGAATTACCAGATCGACGCCAACGACCAGCTCACGACCAGCGCCGACTACAGCCGCCTGGTGATCGCCTACCGGAAGGGATCCCCGGTCATGCTCAGGGACGTCGCCCGCGTCGTCGACGGCGTCGAGAACGGCCAGCAGTCCGCGTGGATGAACACGACACCGGCGGTCATCGTCAACATCCAGCGGCAGCCCGGCGCGAACATCATCGAGGTGGTCAACCGGATCACCGCGGTCCTTCCCAAGCTCAGGGCCACGATCCCCCCGGCGATCTCGATCCAGGTGCTCACCGACCGGACGACGACGGTCCGCGCCTCGGTGGCCGACGTCGAGTTCGAGCTGCTCCTGTGCATCGCGCTGGTCGTGGCGGTCATCTTCGTCTTCCTGCGCACCTTCATGGCCACCCTGATTCCCAGCGTCGCCGTGCCCCTGTCGCTGATCGGCACCTTCGCGGCGATGTCCGCGCTCGGGTTCAGCCTGAACAACCTCACGCTGATGGCGCTGACGATCTCGACGGGCTTCGTCGTCGACGACGCGATCGTCATGATCGAGAACATCACCCGCTACGTGGAGCTGGGGGAAGAGCCCCTCGCCGCCGCGCTGAAGGGCGCCGAGCAGATCGGGTTCACGATCATGTCGCTGACCGTGTCCCTGATCGCCGTCCTCATCCCGCTCCTCTTCATGGGCGACATCACCGGTCGGCTCTTCCGCGAGTTCGCGGTGACGCTCAGCGCGACGATCCTGATTTCCGCGGTGGTCTCGCTGACCCTCACGCCGATGCTCTGCGCCAAGCTCCTGCGGCACACGCCGGCCTCCGAGCAGGGCCGCTTCTACAAAGCCTCGGAGCGGGTCTTTGACCGGACGATCGGGTTTTACGGGAGGACGCTGGACTGGGTGCTGGAGCACCGCCGGCTCACCCTCGCTGTCGCGTTCGGCACCCTGGCGGTCACGATCCTTCTCTACGTCGCCATTCCCAAGGGATTCTTCCCCGTCCAGGACACAGGCGAGATCCAGGGCGTCACCGAGGCCGATCAGGGCGTCTCGTTTGCCGAGATGTCCCGCCTCCAGCAGCAGGTGGCCGCCGTCATCCTGAAGGATCCGGCCGTGGAGAGCCTCTCGTCGTTCATCGGCGTGGACGGGACGAACACGACGCTCAATAGCGGACGAATCCAGATCAACCTCAAGCCCCTCTCGAAGCGCGGCAAGTCCGCGACAGACGTGATCCGGCGGCTGCAGTCCACCCTGGGCCGGGTCGATGGAATCACGCTCTTCATGCAGCCCGTCCAGGACATCACCGTCGAGGACGTCGTCAGCAGGACCGAGTACCAGTACAGCATCCAGGATCCGGACGGGGACGAGCTCGCCCGGTACGCGGCGAAGTTCGTGGCCCGGCTCAAGTCGGTCCCGGAACTGGCCGACGTGGCCTCCGACCTGCAGACGCAGGGCAGGGAGGCGGCGATCACCTTCGACCGGCCGACGGCCGCCCGGCTGGGCTTCACCCCGCAGAACATCGACGACAGCCTCTACGACAGCTTCGGCCAGCGCCAGATAGCGACCGTCTTCACGCAGTTGAACCAGTACCACGTGATCCTCGAGGTCGACCCCCGCTTCCAGCAGAGCCCGGCGAACCTCAACGACATCTACCTGCAGTCCCCCTCGGGAGGGGCCGTGCCGCTCGGGGCCTTCTCCCGGATCACCCAGGTAACCTCGCCGATCCTCATCAGCCATATGGGGCAGTTCCCCGCGACCACGATCTCCTTCAACCTGAGCCCCTCCGCCTCGCTGGGCGCCGCGGTCACCGCAATCGGGAAAGTCCTGAAGGAAATGCCCCAGCCGGCGGCCATGCAGGGCTCCTTCCAGGGAACGGCGCAGGCATTCGTCACCTCGCTTACGAACGAGCCCATCCTCATCCTCAGCGCGCTGGTGACCGTCTACATCGTCCTCGGGGTGCTCTATGAGAGCTACATCCACCCGATCACGATCCTCTCGACGCTCCCATCGGCCGGCGTCGGGGCCATCCTCGCCCTGCTGGTCTGCCGGTCGGAGCTCACGGTGGTCGCGATCATCGGGATCGTGCTCCTGATCGGCATCGTCCAGAAGAACGCGATCATGATGATCGACTTTGCGCTCGCCGCCGAGCGGACCGAGGGAAAGTCGGCGCTGGAGGCGATCCACCAGGCCTGCCTCCTGCGCTTCCGGCCCATCATCATGACCACGATGGCCGCGATGCTCGGGGCGGTCCCGCTGGCCCTGGGGCAGGGCGTGGGTTCCGAGCTGCGGCGTCCCCTGGGGATCACGATCATCGGCGGGCTGATCTTCAGCCAGCTCCTGACCCTCTACACGACGCCGGTCATCTACCTGTTCTTCGACAACCTCTCGGCGCGCATCGCCGCCCGGCGCAGGAAATGAACCTTTCGGCCCCCTTCATCCGCCGGCCGGTCGCCACGACGCTGCTCACCGCGGCTGTCGCCCTGGCCGGGATTGTCGCCTTCCCGTTCCTGCCGGTTTCCCCGCTGCCGCAGGTCGACTATCCCACGATCAACGTCAACGCCAAGCTCCCCGGCGCGAGCCCGGAGATCATGGCTTCCTCGGTTGCAACCCCGCTGGAGAGGGAATTCGGCCGGATCGCCGGCGTCGTCGAGATGACAGCCCAGAGCACGCTCGGCCAGGCCTCAGTCACGCTGCAATTCGACCTGAGCAGGAACATCGACGCGGCGGCGCGCGACGTCGAGGCGGCGATCAACGCGGCCCGCAGCAACCTGCCGGCGAACCTGCCGGCCAATCCCACCTACTCGAAGGTAAACCCGGCGGATTCGCCGATCATGGTCCTCGCCCTGACTTCGACCTCGCTGCCCCCCTCCGCGCTCTACGACGCCGCATCGAGCGTCCTTTCCCAGAAGCTCTCGCGAATCTCCGGGGTGGGCCAGGTGATCGTCGGCGGGAGCTCCTCGCCGGCCGTCCGGATCGACGTCAATCCCACGCGGCTCAACGGCTACGGCATGCAGCTTGAGGATGTCCGCAAGGCGGTCGCCTCGCAGACGGCCAACGAGGCGAAGGGCGGCTTTTCCGGGCCGACGCGCCACTGGATGATCAGCGCCAACGACCAGCTCACGCGGGCCGCCGACTACCGGAAAATCATCGTCAGCTACCGCTCCGGGGCGCCGGTCAGGCTCTCGGACATCGCGAGCGTGACGGACTCCGTCCAGACCGTCCGCTCCCTTGGCCTGGAGAACGGGAGCCCCGCGGCGCTCCTGATCGTCTTCCGCCAACCCGGGGCAAACATCATCGCCACGGTCGACGGCGTGAAGGCGGCGCTGCCGCGGCTCAGGGCCGCGATCAACCCCTCGATCGTGACATCGATCGTCATCGACCAGACCGCGACCATCCGGGCGTCCCTGTCGAACGTCGAGGCGACGCTGGTCATATCCGTGCTCCTGGTCGTCCTGGTCGTCTTCGCCTTCCTCCGGGAGATCCGGGCCACCCTGATCCCCGTCGTGGCCGTCCCCGTGTCCATCATCGGCACGCTGGGGGTCATGTACCTCTTCGGCTACAGCATCGACAACCTCTCGCTCATGGCGATGACGATCTCCACGGGGTTCGTGGTGGACGACGCCATCGTCGTCCTCGAGAACATCACCCGCTACCGCGAGCACGGAATGAGCCCGATGGATGCGGCCCTCAAGGGTGCCTCCGAGATCGGCTCGACCGTCATCTCGATGAGCCTTTCCCTGGTCGCCGTCTTCACGCCCATTCTCCTCATGGGTGGGATCATCGGGCGGCTCTTCCGGGAGTTTGCCGTGGTCCTCTCGGTCACGATCCTGATCTCGCTGGCGATTTCCCTCACCGCGACCCCGATGATGTGCTCGCGGATGCTGACCGCCGGGAAGGCCCACGGCCGGCTCTACCGTGTGACCGAGGATGCGTTCAACTGGATCCTCTCCGTCTACCGGCGCAGCCTCCACTGGGTGCTCGACCACTCGCTGCTGGTCCTGGGAGTGGCGGTCGCCACGCTTGCCCTCAACGTCTACCTGTTCATGGTGGTCCCGAAGGACTTCTTTCCCCAGCAGGATGTCGGACGCGCCAACGGGCTCGTCCTTGCCGACCAGGACACCTCGTTCCAGTCGATGTCCCTGAAGATCCGGCAGCTGGCGGCCATCGCCAAGGCGGACAAGGACGTGGAGAACGTGGTCGGATTCACCGGCGGGGGCGCGGGCACGACGACAAACACCGGACGGATCTTCATGTCGCTGAAGCCGCTGAGTGTGCGCAAGTCGACCGTGATGGAAATCATCAACCGGCTGCGCCCCAAGCTCGCCGTCGTCCCCGGGGCAACGCTCGTCCTCCAGGCCCAGCAGGATGTGCGCACCGGGGGGCGCTTCAGCGCCGCCCAGTACCAGTACACCATCCAAAGCGACAATCTCCAGGAACTGAACAAGTGGGGGCCGCTCCTGCTCAGGACGATGCGGAAGATCCCGCAGTTGACCGACGTCACGACCGATGCCCAGAACAGCGGCCTGGCGGCCAACCTTGAGATCGACCGCCCGACCGCGGCGCGGATGGGGATCACCGCCGCGGCGATCGACAGCGTGCTCTACGACGCCTTCGGCGAGCGCGAGATCGCCACGATGTACAAGAACATCAACCAGTACTACGTCGTCATGGATGTGGACCCGCGCTTCTGGCAGGACCCCGGCGCCCTGGCCAAGGTTTACGTCACCTCCGCCGGCGGGGGGCTGGTCCCGCTGTCGGCTTTCTCCCATTTCCGCGCCTCGACGGCGCCGCTGGCGGTCAACCACTCCGGCGTCTTCCCCTCCGTGACGATATCCTTCAACCTGGCCCCGGGCGTGGCCCTCGGCGAGGCCGTGGACCTGATCAGCCAGGCCGAGGAGGCGGCCGGGATGCCGACGACGATCAGCGGCAACTTCGGGGGCACCGCCCAGGCCTACCAAGCGTCCATCGCGAACGAACCGCTGCTGATTGCTGCGGCGATCGCCGCCGTCTACGTGGTCCTCGGCATCCTGTACGAAAGCTACATTCATCCGATCACGATCCTCTCCACGCTGCCCTCGGCCGGCGTCGGGGCCCTCCTCGCCCTCGTGGTGACCCACACCTCCTTGACGGTGATCGCCCTGGTCGGCATGCTCCTCCTGATCGGGATCGTGAAGAAGAACGCGATCATGATGATCGACTTTGCGATTGCCGCCGAGCGCGGCGGCCGCAGCAACCCGAAGGACGCGGTGTTTGAGGCGTGCATGCTGCGCTTCAGGCCGATCATGATGACGACCATGGCCGCCC
This sequence comes from uncultured Opitutaceae bacterium, assembly GCA_903891325.1. Classification (GTDB taxonomy): domain Bacteria; phylum Verrucomicrobiota; class Verrucomicrobiia; order Opitutales; family Opitutaceae; genus Palsa-1447. Next base: position 1,742 of record CAITEC010000084.1, on the reverse strand, counting down.
TCCTGGGCGGCCTGCCGCTCGCCCTGGGAACGGGAATGGGCTCTGAACTGCGTCGCCCCCTGGGAATCACGATCGTCGGCGGACTGCTTGTGAGCCAGATCCTCACCCTTTACACCACACCCGTCATCTATCTTTACATGGACCGCCTTCGCACCTGGCTCGGAAAGTTCCGCGCGACCCCCGGCATTCATCCGGTCGCCGGCGCCCGGAATCCCGCCGCAACGTGACCCGATGAAAACACCCTCAACGCTCATTGCCGCCTGCATGCTCGCCGCCGCGGCGGGATGCAACATGGCCCCCCATTACAAGCGCCCCGCGACGCCCGCAGCGCCCGATCATTTCAAGGAGGCCGCTCCCGGGGCCGCGAATACGGGGCAGGGGTGGAAGCCCGCGGAACCCAACGACACGGCCCTGGGGGGCAAGTGGTGGGAGGCCTATGCCGACCCGGATCTCAACGCCCTGGAGGAGCGCGTGGCCATTTCCAACCAGACGATCGCCGCCGCCGAGGCCAATTACCGGAATGCCCGTGCCCTGGCATCCGAGGCGCAGGCGGCCCTGTTTCCTGCGGTCAGCCTCGACCCCTCGGTGATCCGGTCGCGGACCGGCGCCGCGACGGCGTCCAACAGCAACCCGGTGACGCGCACGCTCTACACGCTTCCCGTCGAGGCCTCCTATACGCTGGACGTCTGGGGACGGATCAGGAACACGGTTGCCCAGAGCAATTTCGGCGCACAGGTGAGCGCCGCCGAGCTGGCGACAGCGCTCCTGAGCACGCACAGCCAACTCGCGCAGTATTATTTCCAGCTCCGCGCCGTGGACGAGCAGCGCCAGATCCTGGAGGAGACGCTCGCCGACTACGAGGCGAGCTACCGCATCATGAAGACGCTCTTCGACAACGGCATCTCCTCGGACGAGGACCTCGCCGCGGCGGAGACGCAGCGGGATAGCGCCCGGGCGCAGGCCACCGACATCCAGGCCACCCGCGCCCAGGTCGAGCACGCGATCGCCGTCCTTGTGGGCGTGCCGCCCTCGGGTCTCACCATACCCGTCCGTGCCTTCAAGCCAACGCCGCCGACCGTGCCGGTCGGGCTGCCGTCAGCGCTGCTCGAGCGCCGCCCCGATATCGCCGCGGCGGAGCGCCAGGTGGCCTCGGCGAATGCGGGGATCGGGATCGCCCGGTCCGCCTTCTTCCCGAACCTGACCCTCGCGGCCTCCGCCGGGTACGAATCCACGGCGACCTCCAAGCTCTTCAAGTATCCCAACTTTTTCTGGTCGTTCGGTCCCAGCCTGTTCCAGCCCCTCTTCGAGGGTGGGAGCCTCCGGGCAATCCTCAACCAGGCGAGGGCCCAGTACGATGCGGCCGTCGCCAACTACCGGGAGACCGTCCTGGCGGCATTCGAGGGGGTCGAGGACAACCTGAGCAACCTGAACGTGCTTTCAACGGAGGTTGGTGAGCAGCACGCGGCCCGGGCGTCCGCCCAGCACCAGCTCGAGCTGACGATGAACCGGTATCACAACGGGCTGGACAGCTATGTGAACGTGATCACCGCGCAGAACACGCTTTTGACCAATCGCGAGGCCGAGCTCCAGGCCGAGCTGCGGCGGGTGACCGCGAGCGTCAACCTGATCGTGAACCTGGGCGGCGGCTGGGATGATTCGCAGCTGAAATAGCGGATCGAGGTGGAGCGCGATCTCCGAGCGCGCTTGCTTGACTCAGTTGCCGGAGAAGCGCACTCGGAGAT
>CAITEC010000083.1 GCA_903891325.1 uncultured Opitutaceae bacterium | reverse complement strand
TTAACGATGTTAACAAGTAGCGGCGCGACCCCTTAGCTGGACATGCTCAAGCGCTTTTCCCAGGCCCGCCCCTTTGCCACGCTGGGCATTGTCGCGGCGGCGTGGTTCGTCCTCCCGGTTTTCGCCAAGGCCCTCCTCCGGGCCGGATTCTACGAGTTCACCGCGCCCTTCCCCGTCGCCGCCTCCTACGCCCGCGACCTGCAGTACATCTGGTCGCTGCGCCTCCACACCAACCTCCAGTTGATCGAGGCGGGGCGCGACCTGGAGCGGCTGAACGGGTTCTACGAGTACTCCGTGCAGCAAAACACGGCGCTCCAGTCGGAGATCTCAAACCTGGAGGAGGCGCTGCACCTCCCCCCCCTGCCGCGCTACCGGATGGAGACCGCCCGGGTCGCGCAGCGGGACTTCACCGGCTGGTGGCAGCGCCTGGTCATCCGCAAGGGCCGCAACTTCGGGATCACGGCCGGCTCCCCGGTGATCTTCACCGGCGGGGTGGTCGGCCGCGTGGCCGAGGTTCACGCCTTCACGTCGGTGGTCGAGCTGGTCAGCAGCCCCGATTTCCGGGTGGCCGCCCTCATCGACGGGGACGCCCGGCCGCTGAGCTTTCAGGGCGGGATCAACCGGCCCTTCGCCCCGGCGAGGGGCTCGATCGAGTTCGTCCCGCTCGATATTGCCGTGCAGGCGTCCGCACCGCGGCGCCTCGTCACCTCCGGCCTGGGAGGGGTCTTTCCCGCAGGCCTGACGATCGGGCAGGTGACCGGGATCGACCCGAGCACCGACGGCCTGTTCAAGACCGGAACCGTCTCCCTGGACCCGCGGCTCGCCGGGCTGACGGAAGTGACCGTGCTCGTGCTGCCAGACGAAGGGGTCAGGTCCCAACCTCTTAATTCGCCATCCGAATTAAGAAGTTGGGACCTGACCCCTTAACCCCATGCGACGCACCCTGGCCATCTTCCTGACCTCGCTGATCCTTTGGGCCGTGCTCGGGCGCCTCAACGACGCGCTGAGCGTGGCCCGCGTCACCCTGTTCGGCGGCGGGCTCTTCGTCGCCTACGCGGCGTTCACGCTGCCCCTGGCCGAGGGTCTCGGCGCCGCCCTCCTCGCGGGCGCCCTCCTCGACGCAGGCGCGCCGGTGCGCTTCGGCACCCACGCCCTCATCCTGGGCGGCGCCGCGACCCTCATCTTCGCCCTGCGCGAGCGGCTGCCCCACGACCAGGCCGGGGGCCGGGTCGGGATCGCCCTCGCCGCCAACGCGGCGATCTTCCTCGCGCTCTCGGCCGCGCACCTGGGCGCGCGCGCCGCGGCGGCCGGCATCTGGCCGCGGCTGGGATCTGACCTGCTTCTCTCGGAGCTTTTCGTCGCGCTGGCCGCCCCGTGGTTCTTCGCACTCCAGGCTCAGACGCTGCGCTACGTGCCCCGCGACCCGGACGGGATGTTCTAGGGAAAACCGATGGCCCTGAGGACACATTCACCGGACGGTCCCGGCGGAATTTTCGAGACCCACAGGGGCCGCGACCCCCGGCTGCTGCTCTTCCACGCGCTGATTGCCGCGCTCATGCTGATCGTCGCCGGCGGTCTCGCCTACCAGCAGCTCTTCAAGGTCGATGTCTACCACGACCGGGAGCGCCAGCAGACCGAGCGGCGAATCCTCGTCCCCGGTCCCCGCGGCAACATCCTCGACCGGAACGGCCGCCTGCTCGTGGGCAACCGCGCCCGGTTCGCGGTCGTCCTCAACCTCGACGAGCTCCAGCCGGAGTTCCGCGCGGAGGCCATCCGGATCCGGAACAACTACCGGGCGACCGGCGACCGCGACGTGCCCGACTCGGCCCAGCTCTACCAGATCGCGCACATGAGCCTCGTCCAGCGCTACCTGGCACGGGTCAACGCGATCCTGGGCACGCGGCAGGAGGTCGACGTCGCGGATCTCCGCCGCCACTTCGAGCGCCAGCTGCTGATGCCCTACACGCTGGTCGACGACCTGTCGCCCGAGCAGCTCGCGCGCCTGCTCGAGCGGCTGCCGGTGAGCTCCCACCTTCAGTTCTACACCTCGAGCACCCGCACGTACCCGAACGGCCCGGCCGCCTCGCACGTCCTGGGCTACGTCGGGACCGAGGACAACGTCGAGGCGGAGGACTTCCCCGGCGAGGACCTGACGACCTTCAAGATGAAGGGCACCGTCGGCCGGGACGGCCTCGAGAAGCAGTTCGATTCGCAGCTTCAGGGCGTTGCGGGCGGCGCGATCTACCAGGTCGACCCGGCGGGCTACAAGGTCAACCCCCCGCTCGACCGGCGCATGCCCCTGCCCGGCCGCGACCTGGTCACCTCGCTGGACATCGACCTGCAGCTCACCGCCGAGGCCGCCCTCGGGGACCAGATCGGGGCGGTCGTGGCCCTCGACGCGCGCACCGGTGAGGTCCTCGTGCTGGCGAGCAAGCCCGGATACAACCTCAACGATTTCTCCCCCCGGCTGAGCGCGGCCACCGCCGCGGACATCCAGAAGCGGGGGGCCTGGCTCAACCTGGCGATCGCGGGCATCTACCCGCCCGGCTCGACCTTCAAGACCGTGGTCGCGATCGCGGGGCTTCGCCGGGGGACGCTGTCCCCCTACGACACCTCCGTGGACTGCGAGGGCTCGATGCGGATAGGAAACCGGATTTTCCGCTGCGACAACGGCAACGGGCACCACGGCCGCCTCGACCTGCGCGCCGCGATCGCCGAGAGCTGCGACACCTATTTCTGGACGCACGGGCTGATCATCGGCGCGGAGGCGATCGCCGAGGAGGCCCGGCGCTTTCACCTCGACCGGCCGACCGGGATCGAGCTGCCCGGCGAGTCCCGGCGCATGATCATCCCGGACCGCGCATGGAAGAAACGCGTGCAGGGGGAGCCCTGGACGGAGGGCGACACCGCCAACATGGCGATCGGCCAGGGCACCGTCCAGGTGACGCCGATCGTGATGGCCTGCTACGCCGCGTCGCTGGCCCGGGGCGAGACGCTCACCCGCCCCACCCTCCTCCACGATCCCGGACGGCCGACGCAGCACACCGAGCCGATCGGGCTCACCCCGGACCAGCGGGCGGCGCTCCTCGACGGCATGGAGGCCTGCACGAACACCACCTACCCGGACGCGACGGCCAGCACGCTCGCCACCGTGGAGGCCTACCGCGTGCCCGGCGTGCGGATCGCCGGGAAGACCGGGACCGCCCAGTACGGCAAGCAGCTCAACGTGGCCTGGTTCATCTGCTTCGCGCCGATCGAGAACCCGCGGATAGCGGTCGCCGTCGCCGTCCAGAGCGACAAGCCGGACGAGGGCTACGCCGGCGGCGTGACGGCCGCGCCGATCGCAGCCCTCGTCCTGCGGCGGTACTTCGGCGTCGGGGCGCCTGCGGTCGCGGTGGCGGCGAGATGACCCGCTAGTCCAGAATCTCGAGCATCCGCGCGAAAAGCCGGTTCACCTTCTCCTGGTTGGTCTTCACCAGGTCCTTGAACTTGTCGAAATCGATCTCCGTGCCCTCGAGGCCGTTCGCGTAGTTGTCGATGATCGCCAGGCTGTTGTAGCGCAGGCCGATCTCGGCGCAGAGGTCGGCCTCGTGCGCCGCGGTCATCCCGACGACGTCGCCCCAGCCCTTGACCACGCGGATCTCCGCCTTGGTCTCGAAGCGGGGGCCCCGCATCTGCACGTAGACCTTGCCGGTCTGGATCTGGAACTCGGGGGCGAGCTTCCCGACGAGCATTGGTATCAGATTATTGGATATGACGGGCGCGGCGCCCTTGAACTCCGCGTCAAAGAAGGTCGCCGGGCCCTGCTGGAGGCCGACGTAGTCGCCGCAGGACACCAGGGTGCCCGGGAGAAGCTCCGGCTTGAGCGAGCCGACCGAGTTCAGCGAGACGATGTCCCGGTATCCGAGCACGGCCAGCGCCCGGATGTTCGCCCGGTGGTTGATGGAATGGGGCGGGAGCGGGAAACCGTACCCGTGGCGGTTGATGAGCGCGTGGTCCCTCCTCACCTTGCAGGTGACCGCGCCGTACTGCGTGTCGACGGTCCTGGACTCCCACGATGAGAACAGGGGGGAGTTCATGATGCTGGTCCCGCTGATGAATGCGACTTTCATGGCTGCTGGATCGTCGGGATCGTGGGGGGATTCGCGCGGGCGATCAAGTAAAAGGGGTCATGTCCGAATGGCGCTAAGATAAGCCCCGAGTGAAACTGGGTGAGGGTTTTCATCGAAGGCGCCTGGAGGCAGCGACGCGCATGAGATGACGGGGCCGATTGAGGAGGTTGAAGCATTTGGGTCGGCGTTTTTTGGCTCTGGG
>CAITEC010000082.1 GCA_903891325.1 uncultured Opitutaceae bacterium | reverse complement strand
TCAAAGCCGGGGTGGCCATCCGGATCAATCCCGACGTGGATGCCGGCACCCACCCGAAGATCACGACCGGCACGAAAGCCGACAAGTTCGGCGTCTCCCTGGCGGCGGCTCCCGCGATCTGCGAGGCAGCGGCGAAGATGAAGCATATCTCACTGAAGGCCTTGCAGATGCACATCGGGTCCCAGATTTCCAGCGCGGCCCCCCTCCTGGAGGCGGTCGCGCGGCTCACCCCGCTGGCCCTCGACCTGAGGAACCGGCACGGGACGGAGTATTTCTCGATCGGGGGAGGAATCGGGATCGAGTACCGGGAGGCCCTCGCGAGCGGCCGGGAGGGGTGGGCGGAGGAGCAGCCGGCCGACGGGCGGCCAATGACCTTCGAGAGCTATGGGGCGGCCCTGACGCCGGCCCTGGGGGCCCTCGGGATGAAGATCATCGTCGAGCCCGGGCGGTCGCTCGTGGGCAATGCCGGGGTCCTTCTGTCCCGCGTGGAGTACGTCAAGCGGGGTCAGGGCCGGAATTTCATCATTGTCGACGCGGGGATGAACGACCTGATCCGCCCGGCGATGTACGACGCCTACCACGAGATCGTCCCGCTGCAGCGCGACAGCATGCGCCGGGCGCTGGTCGCCGATGTCGTCGGCCCGGTGTGCGAGAGCTCGGACTGCTTTGCAAGGGATCGGCGGCTCCAGGAGGTCGGCGAGGGAGAATTCCTGGCCTTCATGAGCGCCGGGGCCTACGGCAGGGCGATGTCCAGCCGGTACAACAGCCGACCGATGCCCGCGGAGGTGATCGTGAAGGGCAGCAGCTTTGAACTCATTAACCCGCGGGAGACCTTCGAGCAGATGACCGCCGGCGAGAAGATCCCCTCGTTTCTCCGATAGGTTTCGAACCATTTGAACAGGAAGATCGGGAAGGTCGGAAAGGCCCGGATGGAAGGGCCGGAAATCCAACCCCGTAGTTGCGGACTCGTTTGTGAGGCATTGAGATCGGACCTTCCCGTTTCTTCCCGATCTTGTTCAAATCTGATTTGGTTTTTTCGCTTTTAGCTACGGCGGGGATGGATAGAGTCCGGGCCATGAACTTCTGCGTCGTGGGGGCCGGGGCCTGGGGAACGGCATTTTCCCTGCACCTGGCCCGCGGCGGCCAGGGAGTGACCCTCCTGCCCCGGCGCGCGGAACACGCGGCGGCGATCGATGCGGCGAGGGAAAACGCCGAGTACCTTCCCGGTTTCCCGCTGCCCGCCGCGGTCGCCGTCACGGCAGGCATGGGTGCGGCGCTCGCCAGGACCGACGTGATCCTCATCGCCTGCCCCTCCCAGTCCCTGCGCGAGACCGCCGGGCGCATTCGGCAGGCGATCGGCTCCTCCGGGCGTTCGCCCTTCGTCATTAGCCTCGCCAAGGGCCTGGAGATCGGGACGCACCTGCGGCCCTCCCAGGTCCTCACCGCCATCCTGCCGGGGGTTCGGGTCGGCACCCTGACCGGGCCCACCAACGCGGCCGAGGTGGCGCGCGGCCTCCCGGCGGCGATGGTGCTTGCGGCCGACCCCGAGGCGGGGGGGATCGCCGACATCCAGGCCGCGGCAAGCGGCGCCACGCTGAGGATCTACACCGGCGACGACCTCGCGGGGGTCGAATTCGGCGGGGCGCTGAAGAACATCTATGCGATCGCAGCGGGCTGCTGCGACGGCCTCCGCCTGGGCGACAACGCGAAGGCTGCGCTCCTCACCCGCGCGCTCCCCGAGATGGTGCGGGTCGGCTCGGCGCTCGGCGCCCGACCCGAGACCTTCTACGGCCTGAGCGGATTCGGGGACCTGGTCGCGACCTGCTACGCGGGCTGGAGCCGGAACCGGGAATTCGGCCAGCTGATCGGCCAGGGGCGGCCCGCGGCCGACATCCTCGCCAACCGGCGAACGGTCGTCGAGGGCTACCTGACCACCGAGTCGTTCGCCGGCCTGTGCGTCGAGCGCCGGATCGACGCGCCCATCCTCCGGGAAATGCAGGCGATCCTCTTCGCGGGGCGGCGGCCGGCCGAGGCGCTGGCTGCCCTGATGGCGCGGGGGCTCAAGCAGGAGACCGCCCCCCTGCCGCCTCCCTCGCTCGTCTCCTTGTGAGCGCCGAATGAATACGCGCCCATATACAGGCTTGAAAACAGGGGTCTTCTGCCTACTGCTTTCGCGTACGTGTGGCAATCAAAGCTGTAATCATTGAAGACGAGGCGGTCTTCCGGCGAATGTTGGCCATGGCATTCAGCCGCGTCCGGGGTCTTATTGTGGCCGGAACGTTTGCCGACGGGCGCTCCGGGCTGGACTTTTGCCTCAAGGAAAAACCGGGGCTTCTCGTGGTGGATCTCTACCTGCCGGGCATGCACGACCTGGAGATCGTGAAGGAGGTCCGCGCCAAGCTGCCGGACACCCGGATCCTCGTGATCACCGGCCATCCGGACGGCGAGCTTCCCGCCCGGCTGATTGCCCAGGGCGTGCACGGGTTCGTGGACAAGAGCGGGCCGCTCAGCTATGCGATCCAGGCGGTCGAGTCGGTGATGAGCGGGGGCATGTTCTTTGCCGCCCACATCCCCCCGACCGCGAGCTCAAGCACCTCTCCCGAATCCAAGGTGGCGCCGGCCGTCAAGACCGGGCCGCCCTCCGCCACGCTGCAGGCCGTCCAGATCCTCTCCGGCCGGGAGCTTGAGGTTGCCCGGCTGGTGGCCGAGGGCTTCTCGTCCAAGGAAATCGCCGCCCGCCTCGACCTGAGCGTGCGGACGGTCGAGAAGCACCGCGCCAACATCATGGACAAGATCGGCGTCCACGAAGTAGCCAGCCTCGTGCGCTGGTGCATGCAGGCCCGGATCGTGAAGTCGTGATATTTCAGAAGCCTGAGACGATCGTTCGATCTCAGATGTGGCCGGGGTCCTAGACCCCGGAGGATTGGAGATCGGCTCCGCCGACCGGGGTCTGGGACCCCGGCTACATCGGACCCGGACGATCGAAAGATCGACTCAGGTCTCAGGTTTCCGGTCTCAGGTCTCTGCAACCGGGCTAGGCCCGGGATCTTGCGAACGTCCTCAGCGGCCCTGCGGCAGCGGAAAATGCCCCGATGACGGCGGCGATGTCGGCCTGGGTCATCTTGGCGTCGGGGACGCCCAGGCGCTTCTCGAAGTCGACCATCAGGTCCGCAAGGGCCACCGCCCCCATTTGGCGGGCGCTGCTCTTCAGCCCGTGGGCGGCCCGGCGGCTTCGCTCGGTGTCGCTCTGGCCGAGCTCGTGGAGCATCCGCGGAAAGGTCTGCAGGAACACGCCGACGGCCTCGCGGGCCATCTGGCCGCCGAGCACGCTTGTGAGCTCGTTGAGCGCCGGTTCGATGCCCGACTCGGATGATACTTCGGGAGGCGTCCGGTTCATTGCTGGGCGGGCCGGGTCGGGACCGACGTGCCGCTGGAAGGGCGGGGGCCGGCGGCGGCCAACCTGAATTTCAGGTCCGCATTCTCCGCGACCAGGGACGCGATCTGTTCCTGAAGCTGCCGAACCTGCAGCTGGAGATTGGCAACCTGCGTCGCGACCGCAGCCTGGGCCTTCAGGATGTCGATATTGCGCCGGGCGGAATCCAGCTGCGACGCGAGGTTGGACTTGTCCGAGGCGTCCTTTGCCGCCGCGTCCTTCAGCTGGTTGTTCTCCTCCTGGACGATGGAAAAGCTGCGCAGCGCGGTTGCGAGCCGGTCCTGGGTGTCGTCCTGTGCCCCGCCCGCGGGGGCTGCCGGCGGCGGCGCGGCCGGCGCATCGGCGGCCCGCGCCGGGATCGCAAGGGCGAGCAGGGCGGCAGGAAGCAGGTTAAGGAGGGGGAACTTTTTCATGGGCGCCACCATGGGGAATTCCAGCCCCGACACAACCCACAACAGCGCAAAGGAGCTGTTTGAAGATCTGCGTTCCCAACCCATCGCCGCACTGCGCGATCTGCGATCGGGGCTTTCTTGAACAGGGAGTCGGGGGCCAGACATAATGCACAATGGCGTTAGAGAGCTCTTTGAAGGTCTGCGCTCCCAACCCATCGCCGCACTGCGCGATCAGCGATCGCGCTTCCTTTAAAGGATGCTGAAACCTTGCCGCCGCCTGCGTGTCTCCCCATTACCTTCAGACACCCGTGCAAACCCTCAAACCGCTCCTCAGGTCGACCGCGATCGCCGGGCTGGCAGCCCTTGCTGCCGGCGCGTTCGGCGGCTGCACCGCGGCGGGGGTCGCCCTGGCGCCATCGGGCGGGGCGGTCGCAGTGGGCGCGACCGGCGACGGGGTCTCGGCGCAGGTCCAGGAGAGCGCCTCCCGGGACATCGATGCGGTGGCCGACGACATGGCGCAGGGGATCCTGGCCGTGCCGCGGATCTCCAATGCAAAGTCCACCCCCCGGATCGTGATCGGGACTGTGGCCAACAACACGGGCCGGCCGATGGACCAGTCCGTCTTCGTTGTGCGGATGCGCATCCTGCTCAACCAGAAGGCGGTAAACCGGGCGCGCTTCCTGAACGACGCGATGCTCGCCAGCCTCGAGGCCGACCGGGTTCCGGGCTTCCGAGGCGTCGACTTCCTGCTCAGCGGCCGCGTTGATCCCGCCTCGGCGGGGTCCGCCACGCCCGGTTCCGTCGTCGCCAGCTTCCGGCTGACGGACACCCGATCCAGCGCCGTCGTCTGGGAAGGCGCCTACGCGATCGGCGCGAACAACCTCACCATTCCCCTCGCCGTGACCCTATGACGAAGGCCTGCCAGATCCTCTTCCTCGCTGCGGGCCTTGCGGCCCTCGCCGGCTGCGCCGCCCCGCTCGACCTCTACCGGCCGAAGGCCACCGTGAAGTACACCGTCGCCAACACCGAGAAATTCATGGCGCTCGACGCGACCAGCCAGGCCAACGTCGCGTGCACGGGCCTGCAGGAGCGCACGCTGCCCGACGGCCGGCTCCAGGTCGTGGCCAACGTCAAGAACCTCGAGCGCTGGACCGTCGCGGTCCTCGTCCAGTGCGTCTTCAAGGACGAGCAGGGCCTGCCCGCCGGGGGCGAGTCGCCGTGGCGGCTGCTCCTGCTTCCGGAGGACTCGACGGAGGCCGTTCGCTTCACGGCCGGGAACGCGCTGGCGACCCACTACACGATCCGCGTGCGCACGCCGCGCTGATCGTCCGCGTCAGCCGAGAAGCTCGGAGACGAGCGCCTTCTCCTCCTTGAGCTCGTTTTCGGTCGCGGTGATCCTCGATCGCGAGAATTCGTTCAGCGCCAGGCCCGGGACGATGATCTCCCGGGCGCCCTCGCGGCGGGTCGGGTAGGAGAAGATGAGGCCCTTCTCAATTCCATAGGATCCGTCCGAGCATCGGGCGACGCTGAACCAGTCGCCGGCGGGGGTCGGCGTCGTCAGCGCGCGCACCGTGTCCACAATCGCGTTGGCGGCTGAGGCGGCCGAGCTGAGCCCCCGGGCCTTGATGATCGCCGCGCCGCGCTGCTGCACGGTGGGGATGAACTGGTCCTTGAACCAGGCCTCGTCGCCGATCACGTCGGGGACGGGCCGCCCGCCGATCACGGCGTTGAAGTAGTCCGGATACATGGTCGCGCTGTGGTTTCCCCAGATTGCCAGCCGCGAGACCTCGGTCGTGTCCACGCCGGCCTTGGCCGCGAGCTGGGTGACGGCGCGGTTCTGGTCGAGCATCGTCATCGCGTGCCAGCGGTCGGTCGGCACGCTGCGCGCGTTGTTCATGGCGATCAGGCAGTTGGTGTTGCAGGGATTGCCGACCACCAGGATCCGGACATCGGGGGCCGCGTTCGCCGCGATCGCGCGTCCCTGGCCGATGAATATCTTTCCGTTGATGCCCAGGAGGTCCTTGCGCTCCATGCCGGCCTTCCGGGGGACCGAGCCGACCAGCAGGGCCCAGTTGACGCCCCGGAAACCCTCGTCGAGCGAGGCGGTGGGCACGACCCCCTTGAGCAGGGGAAAGGCGCAGTCCTGCAGCTCCATGACGACCCCGCCGAGGGCCGGGAGGGCGGGCTCGATCTCGATCAGGTGCAGGATGACGGGCTGGTCGGGCCCGAACATCGAGCCCGACGCGATGCGGAAGAGCAGTGAATAGCCGATCTGGCCTGCTGCGCCGGTGACGGCGACGCGGATGGGAGTTTTCATTTGGTTAAAGGCGGTTGCTTCAGCGAAAACGGGGCGCGAGGGAGGCGTGGATCTCGCGGATCATGGCCTCGGTCGTGGGCCAGTCGATGCACGGGTCGGTGATTGAGACGCCGTAGGCCGGCTTTGCCGGCGGCTTGGGAACCTGCTGGCTGCCCGCGTGGATGTTGCTCTCGACCATGCCGCCCATGATCGCGGTCTCGCCGCCGGCGATCTGCGCAAGGATGGCGCGCATGACCTCGGGCTGGCGCTCGGCCTGCTTGGAGGAGTTGTCGTGGGAGCAGTCCACCATGATGGACTTGGGAAGGCCGGCCTTTGTGAGGAGTTCGGAAGCCTGCGCGATGTGCGGGGCCCCGTAGTTCGGGCCCGCCCCGCCGCCGCGCAGGACAACGTGGCAGTTGGGATTGCCCCGGGTGACAACGGCGGAGGCGGCCCCGTCGATGTTGATCCCGAGGAAGGTCTGGGGCTGGGCGGCTGCCTTGATCGCGTTGACGGCCGTCTTGATGGATCCGTCCGTGCCGTTCTTGAATCCCAGGGGCATGGAGAGGCCTGAGGCCATCTGGCGGTGGGTCTGCGACTCGGCCGTGCGGGCGCCGATCGCCGACCAGCAGATCAGGTCGGAAATGTACTGGGGGCTGATCGGGTCGAGCAGCTCGGTGGCGGTCGGGAGCCCGATCCCGATGATGTCCAGGAGGAAGGAGCGGGCCATCCGCAGGCCGGTTGCGATGTCGTGCGAGCCGTCGAGGTGGGGATCGAGGATGAGCCCCTTCCAGCCGACGGTCGTGCGCGGCTTCTCGAAATAGACCCGCATGACGATCATGACGCGGTCCGAGACGTCCTTGGCGCACTTGGCCAGGAGCCGGGCATAGTCGCGGCCGGCCTCCACGTCGTGGATCGAGCACGGCCCGACGACCAGGAGGAAGCGCTTGTCATTCCCGAAGATGATCCGGTGGATCTCCGAACGCGACCGGGTGACGAAATCGGCGATGGCCTCCGACTTAGGCAGCTCGGCAAGCAATTGCGCGGGCGTGGGGAGCACTCGCGTCTCGACGACGTTGATGTCGGAGGTTTTTTGCATGGGGAGGGGGAGGACGGTAGAGAGAGGGGGGTGGGGGGGACAAGCTTGCAGAAACCTGAAACCTGAGACCTGAGACCTGAAAGCTGGGGCGGGCTTTGCAGAAGGCTGAAACTTAGAGACCCGAAACCTGAATTAGGGTGGCTTGTCCGGCGGAACGAAGTGGAGACGGAAGCGCGGTGATGCGATGGGGACGCGGACTATGGACGAATGGCACTTTTGCCAATGGGCGGAGTTGGCTTCGGATCGGGGCTAACTTGGTTCCGCTGTTGTGCTTGCGTCGAGCCGCAGACGACCCGGCTTCGTCCGCGCCAGCGGACTACGCCGCGGTTTTTTTGCCCGGGTGGCTTCGCACCGGGCAAAAAAAGTGGCCGGCCGCTTACCCCTAAGCGGCCGGCCTTTGCTTTCTTAGTTACCCCAAAACTCCCGCTAAGCGGGAGAAGAGGAAATAGGGCTTAACCTGACAACGGAACAGGTAGCTGGAATCGGACCACCGTCAAATGGTTTTTTGAAAAATCCCATTTTGTTTGTAACATTTTATAATATAATAGATTAAGAATTTTAAAGGTGAGCGGAAACTCCTTATCCCAATCCATCAGTCAGCCGGGGTGTTGGCTGCGTGTAAGCGGCTCCGACGCAGGGAGTTTCCTGCAGGGGCAGTTCACGAACGACCTCCGCGGACTGGGCCCGGAGGGGGCGGTCTATGGGCTCTGGCTCAACCAGAAGGGGAAGATCGTGGCGGATAGTTTTATTTTGGGCGGCGCCGATGGAACGTACCGGGTCGGAAGCTATTTCTCGCCCGCAGCGACGATTCGTCAGCGGCTTGAGGACTACATCGTTGCCGATGACGTGGTCGTGGACGACGAAACCCCGGCGTGGTCATGCGTTTCACTGGTTGGCGACGGCGCCGGGGCGTGGCTCAGGGGGCTGTCGCCGCGCGAGGGCTGGATTTTCCCGGGTCGGCGATCGGCCGGCGAAAACTGGGATTGGATTTATCCCTCTGCGGCGTCCGTATCCGTGCGGGAAAGGGTCTCAGGGTTCAGTGAGCTGGATGCAACCGCGCTGGAGCGGCTTCGGATCGAGTCGGGGATCCCCGCGATCCCCGCGGACGCAGGTCCGGGGAATCTTCCCGAGGAGGCGGGACTTCACGATGCGGCGATCTCGACAACCAAGGGCTGCTATCTCGGCCAGGAAATCACCGCGCGACTCAGGTCCAAGGGCACTGTCAGGCGCCGCCTGATGCGGGTGGCCGGAGCGGGGCCGATTCCCCCGCTTCCGGCGCCCCTTCTTCACGACGGGCGCCGGGTGGGCGAAATGCGATCCGCAGTCGCTGACCGGCAGGGGACCGGCTTCATTGGCCTCGCCATCGTCGCGGCGTCCCTGGGGCCCGAAGCCGGCCCCTGCCACGTCGAGGGCCGTCCCGGCGACGCTGTTTTCGTTGAAATCATTTGACCGGGCCGGGGGCCGCGATTTGCCTCGTCAAGCGAAAATACCCCGATGAACAAGGCGCAATTGGTTGAAGCGGTGCAGAAACATCTCGGCGTGAAAGTCACGTCGAAGGCCGCCGCCGAGCGCGCCGTTGACGCGGTCCTTGCGTCCGTTCGAAAGGGGCTTCGCAGCGACCGCGAGGTCCAGCTCGTCGGCTTCGGCACCTTTGCCCAGGCCGTCCGGCCCGCCCGCCGCGGCTTCAATCCGCACACGCGAAAGCCGATGAAAATCCCGGCGATTAGGACCGTCCGGTTCAAGGCCGCCGCGGACCTGCGCGACTCGACATGACCGGCGCCCGGGCGCCGGCCGGGGAATTTCGGGACGCCTTCGGCCGCGCGCCGGAGGTCGTCGCCCGCGCCCCGGGGCGCGTCGAGTTCATCGGCAACCACACCGACTACAACGGGGGCACCGTCCTCGGCGGCTCGATCGACCGCTCGGTCCGGGTCGCCCTCGCGCTCCGCACGGACGGGCTCAGGCGCTTCCGCAGCGACCGATCGGACCAGTTTGTCGAGCTGCGCGCCGCGGACGGCGGCAAGGTTTCGGGCGGCGGAAGCTGGGTCAACTACGCCCTGGGCGTGCTCGACTCGATGCGCGACTTCGGCGTGCGGGCGCCGGGGGGATTCGACTTCCTCGCGACCTCGGACCTTCCGATCGGGGCGGGCCTGAGCAGCAGCGCGGCGATGGAGCTGGCCTCGGGCCTGGCCTTCCTCGGCGCGACCGGGCAATCCCTTCCCCGCGAGTCGCTGGTCGGGCTCTGCAAGCAGGCTGAGAACCGGTTCGTGGGCGTGCCCTGCGGCATCCTCGACCAGGCGGTCTCGGGATTCGGACGGAAGGACCATCTCGTCCTCATCGACTGCCGGGGCCCGCGCTTCAGCACCGTGCCGCTTCCGCCCGGGGCCCATTTCTGGATATTCAACACCCACACGAAGCACGAGCTGGTGGACGGGCTCTATGCCGCGCGGCACCGCGAGTGCATGGAGGCGGCCCGCGCGCTCGGCGTCGGGCTGCTGGCCGACATTGGCCCGGCGGAGCTCGCGCGGAGGATGGCGGCGTCCCCGGTCCCGCACGCCGAGCGGGCGAGGCACGTGGTCGAGGAGATTGCGCGCGTTGATGCCGCGGTCGCCGCGCTGAAGGCGGGCGACCTGGCGGCGACCGGCCCGCTCCTGACCGCCTCGCACCGCAGCTCGCAGTCCCTTTTTGGGAACAGCACCCCCGAGCTCGACTTCCTGGTCGACGCGCTGTCCGCAATGCCGCACGTCTTCGGCGCGCGGCTGACCGGCGGCGGCTTCGGCGGTGCGGTCATGGCGCTGACAGGGCCCGGATTCGACGCGGCGATGGCGGAGATTCCCGCGGGCGCGTTCGAGAAAAAGTTCGGCGCGCGGCCGGATGTTTTGCACCTGCTTACCGCGGACGGGGCTGAGATTGTGAATCGTCCGATGTAGCCGGGGTCCGAGACCCCGGTGCCTGGGATCCTGTCTTTCCGATCCCCGGGGTCTCG
>CAITEC010000081.1 GCA_903891325.1 uncultured Opitutaceae bacterium | reverse complement strand
CGCACGGAGATCGCGCTCCACCTCGATCCCTCAAGCCTCGGGTCGGCGGGCTTGGTGCCTTGGTCAGGTTTCAGGTCTCAGGTCTCAGGTTTCTGCAAAGGCGCCCTTTCCCCAAACAGCGCCGTCCCCACCCGAATCATCGTCGACCCCGCCGCAATTGCGGCGTCCATATCCCCGGTCATCCCCATCGAGAGCTCGCGCAGGGGCGTCCCGAAACGGGTCGCCAGGCCGTCGCGGATCGTGCGGAGGTTCTCGAAGGTCGCGCGGGCGACGGCGGGGTCCGGCGAGAGGGGAGCCACGGTCATCAGGCCATCCACCCGCAGGTTCGTTTTTCCCAGCGCCGCCTCGAGGAGCCCCGGGGCGTCCTCCGGCTCGACCCCGAACTTGGCGGGATCGTGCCCGGCATTGATCTGCAGCAGGATGGGCAGGCGTTTCCCCAACTCCCCGGCCGCCCGATCGAGCGCGGCCAGCAACTTGAGGCTGTCAACGCTCTGGATCCGGTCGAAGTGCCGGGCGGCGAGGGCGGCCTTGTTCGATTGAAGGTGGCCGATCAGCTCCCAGGCGACGGCAGCCCGCGTCTGGGAGCGCTTCTCAACGCCTTCCTGGACGCGATTTTCGCCGACGGCGCGGATCCCGTACCGGGCCGCGTATTCCGCGGCGGCGGCCGGATGGGTCTTTGTCACGGCGAGCAGCTCAACCCCGCCTGCCGCCCGGCCCGCCCGGGAGCAGGCCTGCGCGATCCGAGCCTTTACGGCATCGGCCCGCTTTATGAATTCCTCATAGGAAAGATTCACGTTAGAAAATCTAATTTTAAGTTTACCTATTAGAGTCCTTGCCTAGCTTAAAGCCCAATAGCTGAGCTAATCATGCAAATTGAGAATCTAAAGATCTTCGCTGACCTGGTCGAGACCAAGAGTTTCTCGAAGTCTGCCAAACTCAACGGGCTCACGCAATCGGCCGTGAGCCAACAGGCCCGCGCGATGGAGCGCCACTTCAAGGCGCTGCTCGTTGACCGCAGCCAGAAGCAGTTCCAGCTCACCCGGGAAGGCCAGCGGGTCTATGAGTCGTCCAAGGAGATGCTCTACGCCTACGAGATGCTCCTCTCCGAGCTCCAGGAGATGAAGAAGGTGATCAGCGGGATGATCCGGATCTCGACCATCTACTCGATCGGGCTCCACGAGCTGCCCCCCTACATCAAGAGGTTCCTCCACGACTTTCCCTCGGTCAACGTGCGGGTGGAATACCGCCGGTCCAACCTGGTCTACGAGGACATCCTGCACAACGCCGTGGACTTCGGGCTGGTCGCCTTCCCCGCGAAAGTCAGGCAGATCGAGGCAATCTCCTTCCGCAACGACCATCTGGTCGTGATCGCGCACCCCAATCATCCGCTGGCCAAGCGCGCTGAGATTGAGATCCGCGACCTGGCCGGGCACCGGATCATCGGATTTGACCCGGATATCCCGACCCGGAAGGCCGTCGACGCGATTTTCCGCGACAACAAGCTGGAGATCGAGCCGGTCATGGAGTTCGACAACATCGAGACGGTGAAGCGCGCGGTCGAGGTCGACCACGGCGTCGCCATCGTCCCCCAGGCGACGGTGGTCCAGGAGGCGAAGCTGGGCTCGCTGGTGGTCCTTCACTTCAAGAACCGGGCGTACACACGCCCGCTGGCGATCCTCCACCGGAAGGGCCGGGTGCTCACCCCGGCCATGAAGAAATTCGTGGAGATACTCGGGATGGACCTGCCGGAGGCCCGCGACAACTGAGGATGGGCCCACCCGGCATGAAGTTCGTTTCCCTTTTTCTCCTCCTGTGCTGCGGCGTCCTGCGCGCCTCCCCGGTTCCCCCGCACCCCGCGCCCGCCTGGGTGCTCAGGGACGCGGACGGCAAGGCCGTCAGCTCCGCCAAGTACAAGGGCAAGGTTGTGGTGGTCGACTTCTGGGCCACCTGGTGCGTTCCCTGCCGCTCGGAGATCCCCGGCTACGTCGCCCTCCAGTCCAAATACCGGGACAGCGGCCTGGTGATTGTCGGGATGGCCGTCAACGACACCGAGGACTTCGTGAAGGCCTTCGTCGCCGACCACCACGTGAATTACCAGGTGGTCATGGCCGACGAGGCCGTCGCCCGGGCGTTTGGCGGCGACGACGGGATCCAGGGAATCCCCACGACCTTCATCATCAATCGCGACGGGATGATCGTCGACCGGAAGGAGGGCGCGCTCCGGAAGGATGAGTTCGAGAAGCTGCTCCTCAGGGTCCTGAACCCCCCGCCTCAGGCATCGAGCAGCCGGTAGCCGATCCCCTCGGCGGTCACCAGGTACCGGGGCTTGTGCGGCTCGGCCTCGAGCTTCTTGCGCAGGTGGGTCATCTGGACGCGCAGGTAATGGGTGTTTTCCTCGGCCTGGGGACCCCAAAGGGAGCGCAGGATCTCGCGGTGCGTGATGATCCGGCCCCGGTTCTGCGCCAGCAGGAGAAGGAGCCCGTACTCCTTGCCGGTGAGCTTCACCTCCGCGCCGGCGCGCCGCACGACCCGGGCCGACCTGTCCATCTCGACGTCGCCGAAGGCGACGAGGGCCGACTCGGAGACCGGTTGCGCCCGTCGCAGCACGGCGCGCAGCCGGGCGACCAGCTCGCGGCCGCCGAAGGGCTTCGTGAGGTAGTCGTCGGCTCCGGCGTCGAGCGCGCCGATGATGTCCTCCTCGCTCTTGCGGACCGTCAGGACAAGGACGGGGATCTGCGACCACTGGCGAATCCTCCGGAGGACGGCGATGCCGTCCATGTCCGGGAGCCCCAGGTCGAGGATGACCCCGTCGGGGCGTTCGGCCGCCGCGATCGCCGCCAGGCCCGCCGCGGCCGTCGGCGCCTCCGAGACGCGGAACTCCGCGGACTCGAGCGTGAGCCGGACCGCGCGGCGGATCTGGTCCTCGTCATCGATGACGAGGACCGCCGGATGGATATTCCCTGTCATGGACGCCGATCGTGGGAGCGGATCGCGGCGAGGCAAACTGCAAAGGGCGCCGGATTAGGGAACGGGATGCACCGGCGGCTTGGCGGCCGCCTCCTTCAGGGAGGCCTCGGCGCGGCTGCGGACGATCTCGCGGAGCATGGGCAGGGAGGTGTAATAGATCGTCCCGATCCAGAAGGGCGCGATCACCAGCCAGGCGACGATCGCGTGCAGCGCCTCGAAGGCCACCCGGTGCCAGAAGGCGCGGTGGGGATAGGAGAACATGCCGTAGACCATCAGGATGCTGAAGTGGTTGTGCGGGTTCCTGAGGATGAACTCCGAGGCGTTGGCGTGCGCGGGGGGCGTGCCGAAAAGGAATCCGCCCAGCCGGAAGAGCAGGTAGATCACCAGGAGGTGCGGCAGCGTGCAGAGGGCGTTGACAAGCTGGATCAGGGGCTGGTTGAGCCGCAGGAAGATTCCGATGAAAAGGCAGAGCAGCGTCGTCGTCCCGAGGATGGGGAAGAAGGCAAGGGCGGTGCCGACCGCCAGCGTGAGGGCGATCTTTTCCGGTGTTATGCCCTGCGTGAGCTGCTTGACGATCGGCCTGACCACCGTGCGCTGCCAGAACGTGTCCTGCGGCGCGGGGTCGGGGGTCTCGATGGGGGTATGAGGCACAGTCGACGACATTAGGGCAAATGTCGCGTGCGACAAGCCTGACGCTGCGGCTCCCCCTATTTCCGTTGCGGGGAGGCATTGATTCGGCCAATACGGTTCAACCCCATCTCCCGCGATGAACTTCAAAACCTTCCTAAGAACGCTCGTGTTCCTCCTGATGCTCTTCGTCGTGCTCTACGCGGGCATGAACAACATCGAGGAGATATCGTTCTCCTTCCCCGGGGTGCTCCAGAAGAGCGTGCGCGCCCAGGCGGGAATCATCTTTTTTGTCGTTTTCGCCGTCGGCGTCCTTGCGGGGACAATGCTGCACGGAGGAGGGAAGGCGCGGGGCGGGTCGAAGGACAAATGATCGATTGTAGCCGGGGTCCCGGACCCCGGGGATTGGAAATCTCAGATAGG